>JARGGA010000025.1 GCA_029210805.1 Candidatus Thorarchaeota archaeon | reverse complement strand
GACGTATCACAAATATGGTAGCAAAAGAACTAAGATTGATAGTCAAGGATAAGGTTGCATTATTGCTAATTTTCGTTCTTCCTGTTGCTCTTATTGGTATGCTTGCATATGTCAGTGACCAGGCTGATTTTGGTGAAGTAGCGGTGGAAGAGATTGACCCAGGAAGCGGAGGGGCTCTTCCAACAAATGAAACGAGCTCAGGTCCAATATTAGGTGTTATTGATCTCGATACAACACGTATGTATGATGGACCAGATCTCTCTGAGAATTATACAGATGCTTTACGGGAAATAGCAGGCGAGATTATCATTTACAACAACACAGATGACGCGTATTTGGACCTCTATAATGGCCTAAATGATGGTTACGTAGTAATCCCAGATGGATTTGAAGAGAACCTCACTTTGAACCAACCTACATATGTCGAGCTTCATATAGATGCAACTGACATGTTTTCAGGGGCGGCGATACAGGGAACTGTTCAAGGTGCCACGATTCTTTTTAGAGTCAGCAAACTCTGGATTCGTTCCGAAGTATTTCCTCAAATAGTAACAGAGTTTTCACCACCGGGAGGATACATTGAGAGTGTGTTTGGTTCATTCATCATTGTGTTTTCATCATATCTTGGCATTGCAATGACTGCGGCACAATCAATTGTCGGAGATACACCGCTTAGAAGAATGCTTCTTACACCAACAAATAGACTTGAGGTCATCGTAGCCAAGGTGTTGGGGTATCTCATCATAGGCTTCTTTCAATCAATACTACTCATTTCCCTGTGGGTGATAGCATTCGACCTGGCGTTAAATACAGATTTTCTGACGTTGGTCATTATAATGAGCTTGATAGCTTTGACAGGTTCCACAACAGGACTACTCATTTCAGCCATAGCAGGAACAAGGCTTCAAGCGAATCAAATATTCCTCTTCATATTATTTGCTTCAATCATCCTTTCGGGATTCTTTATCGATGTTGGAACAATTGACGATTACTTGCCTTTGAACCAAGGAATGAAACTCCTATTGGATACAACACTAAAAGGACTGTCGCTACTAGATGTTTGGTGGCCGATTGCCAAACTGGGAATCTTCACAGTTGGGGCAATACTTGCAGCGACTTACATCTTTTCAAAGAAGCCAACACTAGGTTAGGTGAAAAATATGGCATGGAAGAATGAAGATGCATCTACGACAACCGAAGGGATTCCATCATTTGTCGAGGAAGCTTACTACTCTGGGGCTAGAATGGCAGAGGCTATCGATTGGTGTATAATTCGAAACGATCGAGCGCTTCACTGTGAAGTTGAAGGAAAGCTGAAACATACAGGAGAGGATGTTAGATTCCGTGGCAGGATTCTCAACTTTAAGAAAGGAGTTATCATCAGAAGATTAGCAGTTCTTGTAGAGGAAGACCTTAGCAAGAAAAAGAAAACCGAGTTAGATAAAGTCCTTACTGTGGGTGGTCGAAGCTCTGCAACAGAGGATGTTGCAGTTAGTCAAATCACCGTGAAGAACTACCTAAAGAGGAATCTATCTGATGACATGTTTTTTGTAGGTGGCGAACTTCAACAGGCAGTTAAAGACCTAGTGAAAATGAAACAGAATCGACAAATTCTCTGTACGGTCTGGGGAAAGAGAGCTTCGGACAAGCTTCCCATCATGATAAAAGGCACACTGGTAGGTTCTTCAGTACGTATCTTAGAACCAATATTACCTGAAGGATTTCTGGAAATTCGAGTTGAACCTGAAGAGGGTGTTGGAAACCCAAAAATTTTCACGATTGCACAGCCTCAGTTGCTACTAGGACCACGAACCGATCCAAACGTGACAATTTTTGCAGACAAGGTATACGTCCAACCATCATCGTGGGTTGAAGCAGCAGCATATAGAGATGTACTTGAATGCAGGAATTTGACGGTTACGATAAAGAGCGGAAAGAAGCTCATTGAAAATGTGTCTTTTTCCATAAAAGAAGGAGAAATGCTAGCAGTTATTGGAGAGTCAGGAGCAGGTAAGTCGACCACTGTTAAAGCTCTAATTGGTGACATTCCAAGTACGGGAGTCGCAAGAATAGCTGGGATTGATTCACGGAATGCTCAGAAGGTTCGACATTTCTTTGGCTATTGTCCCCAAGATTTAGATTACATGTATGATACGTTCACATCGTTGGAGAATATCATCGCTTTCGGAAAGCAATACAACATTCCTGAATGGCAGCTCATAAATGAAGGTAAGACGCTTCTCAGAGACTTTGGGATTTTGGAGAAGGGAAATCAGCCCATAAAGGAGCTAAGTGGTGGTCAGAAAAGAAGAGTATCAATAGCCATCGCCTTGGTACATAGACCAAAAGTGCTCCTAATGGATGAACCCACGAGTGGTCTTGACCCCGATAATAGGAATGAGCTTTGGCATTTCCTTGATCATGTCAACAATGAATATGGGACCTCGATGATTGTTATTACTCACTATCCTATTGAAGCAGAATTCTGCGACAAGGTTGCAGTTTTCATTCGTGGGAAGAGTCTGGTTTCTTTTGGAAAGCCTGCAACGCTAAAAGAAACGATGCCATCGAAGGGATTTGCTGTTGGTATTGTACTGGAAGAAGTCGATCCTCGTGCTATGAAAACCCTTGAGAAAGTTGAAGGTGCCTTGTTTGTACTCCAGCGGGGAGAGCTTCTGAAGGTATTTACAGAAGAGCCCCTTGAAGTCGTTGCAGAAAGGTGTGTAACTGCTCTTAATGATAAGGAGATTGCAGTCAAGATCGTGAAGACAAAGGCGGTAGCGGATATGGTTGATTATTACATTGCTATCACCAGGGGTCTCATCTCGGGAACTATTGAGAAATGAATTGGCTTATGCCGGAGGAATGAGAGTGAAAGCGCTAAGGACAGCAGCAATTTTCTTGAGTTTCTTGATGGTAGTGAGTTCTTTCACATTAATTACTCCGCTTGACACAGAGATACTTCAGATTCAGAAACCAGAAGACAAGATACATGATTCGCTATTACCTCAAACAAGCAGTAATGAAGATGTGGATGTTCTCGTGGGCTATAATGATGACCTAACAGAACTCCAGCTTCAGAATGCTAAATCCTTCACAGAAAAATACGGTGACGTGATCGAGGTCTATGGCGATCTCAACATTATGCGCGTTCGGATATTAGGAACGTCATTGCTTGAGTTAGCAAAGAATGCAATTGTTTCAAGTATCTGGCCCAATGAAGCACTTGAAGTGAAATCGGCTGCATTAACAACTTATGGTACACTTGCGGATGAGGATTATGAGTCCATAGCTGAATTAGTGGGAGCAAAAGATCTGTGGGATATGGGGTACAATGGCAGTGGAATCGTTCTTGCGGTTCTTGATACCGGAATAGATAGTGGCCATCCAGATCTTGATGACTTTGATGATAATTCAAACGCGTCTAAGGTTCCCGCATATGCATCCTTTGTTGAAGCAGATGCTCTGCCAACGGATATTCTGGGTTCAGGTACTTACGCGGCCTCAGTTGCAGCAGGTACTGGAAATGCATCAGACGGACAATATTCGGGGATTGCCCCAGGTGCCACTCTATTGGCTGGAAAAGTCACTCTTGGAGGGATTCTTGCACTTCCTAGTTGGATTGTGTCAGGAATCGAGTGGGCGTCAACAAATGGTGCAGATATTATTCTCCTTCCCTTCAACACATTTGGAGCACCCAATGACGCCGTAGAACAAGCCGTTAGAGCAGCTGTTGAAAGAGGAATTTTTGTAGTAGCAGCTGCAGGAGATGATGGACCTGATTATCTCACGATTATGTCACCAGGTGGTGGACTTGAAGCCTTCACTGTGGGAGCATATGATACAACGAATCAAGTAGTTCCTGACTTTTCTGGGAGAGGCCCCTCACTTGCAATGAATACAAAACCCGATTTAGTTGCTCCAGGAGTTGGGATTGTTGGCGCAAGGTTAGGAGACGGACTTGGAGGGTTTGGTCTAGGGGACATTGGTGGAATCGGAGACCTTCTTGGAGGCGGAGATGAAGACACCAGCGTAAACATTGATGATTATTACAAAGCATCAGACACAACCGCGGCTGCAGCTGCAGTTGTAGCTGGTGCTGCAGCACTCCTAATGGAAGCGTTCGATAGAGCTACACCAATTGTGGTTGGAAATGTACTCCGAGACACTGCAACAATACTACCCTATGGAGCAAATGATGCAGGAGCAGGACTGCTCAATCTTCCCGCTGCTTTTGAGTATCTAAGTAGAAGACAGGATCCAATTGAACCTCACTCGAGGACTACTGGCTCTGCATTACTAGCCTTTGGATTTCTCTCCGCGAGTGGAAATAATGCGTCATCTATTCTAATGATGAGTAGCTATGGAACTTCTACATTGGTAATGGACTCCAGAAGCATATACAGCGATGTTCACATGTTGATGGGAACACTATCTCTCAAATGGAATGACATGGACCCTACAAATCTGATGAATTTTGATGTAAAACGAGAACTGCACAGTGTTACCCTAGCAGGACTCACAGGATTGCTAGGAGGTATAGGAGGACTAGGAGACACTGGCGATCTAGGCGGTTTGGGTGACCTGGGAGGATTAATGGGCCTACTTGGTGGTGGAGAGGATGACACAGGATATGGCAGATGGATAGGTGTTCTCTCATATGAGGACACATTATTCGTAACTCTGGTTGTGGAATCCTACAACTTTACGGTTAACAGCACGCTACCACTCACCGCATACAAGATAACGCCCTTCATTCTAAACATGGGACAAAGCCCAATTGATAACGTTAGCCTCTACCTATCATATTCTCTAGACCTATTTGGAGATGAAGAGGATGACCATGGTAAGTACGAGCTGAATAACCAACAGCTCTTCGCCTATGGCATCTCAGAAGATTATAGAGATTACTACATTGGCATCAATTCAAGCAGAGAACTTGATGCATTTGAAGTTGGAAACGCTTCCGATATTTCTTCGCACATCACGAATGATAATTTGACTGGCTCTACCAACTTTGATGGTGAAGTTGGACTTGGAATGAAATGGGATTTTGGAAGAATCTATCAGAATAACCCTGTCAATGTTAGTATTGCTATGGGTTTTGGAGAGAATAGAACAGTACTCGATGATTCTATTGATGCAATATGGAAAGCAAGGCCTCCGTCAAGCTATGCAGGTCAGGGTGACTTCTTGTTAGTAGAAGCTGAGATACCACGAATAGCTGAAACAGGAGAAACGTATGAATCACAAGCAATTCTCATGAATGTAGGTATACCTACATCGGATTCATTGGCAGCAATGCTTGTCATCAAGGATAATAATGACAGTGGGACTGTATTTGCAGAGTATTTCAGCTTTGAAGAGATTGAGCCGTTTCATGCGAGAGTAGTACAAAGTGAATGGCGCCCCGAAGAAAATGGAATTCATCAGGGAACGTGGATAGCTACTGTAGGATTAGAAACGCTAACTAGCATAATATCGAATCTAAATATAGCAGCTATTACGTCGCCTATCATTGGTATTATGGATGATTCTGTAACACGAGATATATTCGTTGTAGAGCCCATAACATCAGCATCAGTTTTCCCGAAGGCATTACCATATGCACCGTTTGATGTACGGTTCCCAACCGATTTTGGAATGTATACAATAATGCTCTCAACGACCTTAGATTTAGGGAATATGACTGTTAGAAATGAAGGCAGTGCGAGTGGCTGGGGAAATGCGACCCTTACCCCAGCAGATAGTGTCACGGGGATCTACAACTTCTCACTTTTCATCTTGGTTCCACCAATTGGTATGGATGGTTATCACAAATGCGACTATGTATTAGAAACAGAACATGGTTGGACGACCAATGTCACTTTGGAGAGAATCATTGAATATCCCAAAGCCATAGTAATGCTAGATACAGCTCATGGAGGAGGGTTTGGTTCGCTTCTGGGAGGGTCAGGTGGATTTGACATCGATTTGGGTATGGATGTAGGTAACGATACAGGAGGAGGACTACCATTCCCCTTGGCGCAGGATGATTTGGGCGGAATGGATACTTCAGGATTAGGTGGCATAGGAGACCTCGGAGATATATCTAGCCTGTTTGATTCCATTCGAATGACTACGTTTTCCGCGCTTTCGAATATGGAAAAGAGAATGGCAGATAGTGGCATCCAAATAATGGAAATACCAGGCATGGCACTGGATGATACGTTGCTTTCCCAAGCCGCAGCAATACTTACAATCGCACCCACAGAAAAATTCAACCAAAGCGAAATTGATACAATCAGAGACTATACAGCAAATGGTGGAAAGCTGATTGTTCTGGGAGATAGTGACGAACGCTCGAACCTAACAGTTCTGAATTCATTGCTGATGGAATATGGCTATTTCATGGCAGGTGAACACACGGAAGAGAATACAACGGAGATTGTTAGTGGATCTCTTCTTGGTACAGGTGTAGAGTCAATGTGGCTTGGAGGCGGGACGTATATCTACAATAACCAGTCTCAGGCATCAATGAGGCTGAATGATCGTACAGTAGCACTTGTAGACAAGTCAACTCCTGAAATTACAATGTTCGGTTCATCAAGGATTTTCATGAATAAGAATCTCGAAAAATGCAACAACTCAATTATCTTAGACAATTTAGTGGAATATCTCTTAGAAAATACTCTGATCTGTGTGACGAGCCTAGCAGAGAATACAACGCTCTACGAAGCGGGCAAAAGTGTGTACATAAATTTGGATGTCACGGATTATTACGGAGAACCTGTCAATGACCTCACGGTAGCAGTTGCCTTTGAACTACCGAATGGTAATCTATCATTCTTTATCGCAGGTTTTGTTGAGAATGGTCTCTACTCAACACAGTTCACCCCTTCATATTGGTCTGAGGCTGGAACAATCAATGCAATATTCATTGTTTTGAGAGATGAGTATGCAGGAACGTATGCAAGCATCAGTTTCGATTTCTACGAACCCGATGCAGCCAACACGACATCGGGCGTTGAACCACTTCTGACATTGGTTCAGGTCGCGTATATCACGTCATTCGGAATTTTTGGAGCCGTTATCACTAGCCTGTATTTGAGCCGCAAACGAAAAGGAAAACACTACAGAATTCCAGAAATAGATGCGGTACTTGGACAGGATATTGATAACACATTGAATATGCTAAGGGCAACAATAAACATGATGAATGATTTGTTGAATCGTGACGATGTAGATAAGATTCAGAAAATAGAGGCAATGCGCAGTGTAATAGAAGACTTGGCAAGAGCTCAAAAGCATTTTGATGATGTCAGTGACAGGATTGGAGGTTTCTAGCATGAGCAGCCATCCTGAAAGAGAAATTGACATCATTGACCTAGAAGTCGCTTTTGGTGATTTTTATGCACTCAAAGGTGTGTCTTTCTTTGCGAACAAGAAGGAGTTTCTAGGAATTATTGGTGCCAGTGGAGCTGGTAAGACCACGGCCTTGAGGGTTCTCACTGGACAGATAAATCCCACAGGGGGACAAGCCTTTGTTGGTGGCTACGATGTCACGAAAAATAACTTCCTAATATCTCTCTTGGTGGGATATGTTCCACAGATTGAGCATCTCAGTATGTACTGGGATTTTAGCGCTCTTGAAAATGCACAATTCTTTGGTCGATGCTATGGGATGCGACCAAAGGAGATCGAGAAGCGAGCTCGTGATGTGCTGGAGATTCTTGGATTCGATGAGGACCTTATGACAAAGACAAGTTCCAAGTTATCCGGAGGAGAGAGAAAGAGGGTGTCTATCTGTCTCGGAATGATTCACGACCCCCCATTGCTTTTGCTTGACGAACCCACAACCGGCTTGGATGCTCATCTTAGACACGAAACCCTGAATTACCTCAAGATGCTCAACTATGAGCTTGGAACGACAATGGTGATAATCAGTCACGATCTTGAAATCGTCGATTATTGCACTCGTGTAACTCTACTTGAAGATGGACTTGTGAGTCAGTTTGGAACTCCCTTGGAACTCATCTCAACCTTACCCGGGAAGGGTGAGGCTTTGAAAGTTGTACTCCCAAACCTCTCAGCCATGCTGGTTGATAAAGTTACAAAATTGCCAGGAGTCAAGTACCATGCTAAGACAGGAAGAAATGCCCTGAAGCTCTTCATAGACAATCCTATGGATAATTTCCTGCCGATAATCAAGGAATTGAATGCTCGTGGCTTACCGTTTGAAGAAGTATCCCTTGTGGAAGCAGACTTCTTCGATTACTTCCAGGTCAAACCCTGGAAATATAACAATAAAGGAGAAACTGAATGATGAAACCGTACCAAATCATTCTTGCAGCCATGTTCGTTTGTGTGTTTATTGGGCTACAGGGATCCGTTGCGGATACAGGCTCAGTTCCACGATCGATTATGCCCCAAGCAGGGCCAATGTCACTTGCTGATATTGCACCCTTTGCGACAGCACTTGTTTGGGAGAACACCACAGGGAACCAGATTGTTGCCCTGGCAGGTGGCAATCTAGATGCAGATGCCCGGGATGAGATAGCCGTTATTACGGATAATGGAACCTTATTCATCTTTGATGATGACCAATCCAAGCTGGCCCAAGTCGAACTTGGGGCAACACCGTTCTCGCTTGATCTGGTTGCAGCAGATGCAATCTTAGGTCTGGAAGTGCTCATTGGTACTGCTGATGGATTCCTGTTAATAGATGCCGCTTCTACAATCATTGCCAATGTTACTCTTGCGGACGAGGTACGGATCGTCGCAGGTGCTGACCTTGATGGAGATTCAATAGATGAGCTGATTGCAGGCTGTGAGAATCACACGCTCTTTGCGTATGATGTCAGCTCGGTACAACAGTGGACCTATACCCCTGATGCTGCAGTACGTCATATTGCAGTAGGCAATGTTGATGGCGATTCAAACGAGGAGATACTCATTGCTTCAGCACTAAAGAACGTGACACTCTTGGAAGATACTGGTGCAAAACTATTCTCCACACTATCCCCCAGTTCGGTCAATGTCATAGCTATGGGAGACCTCACTGGAGATACTCAACAAGAAGTAATGTATGGTGATAGCTCGGGGAATTTCACAACATTCTTTGCTGCGGGAACTACGAGAGATTCTCTTAAACTAAATGATGCAATTTCATCAATCATTGTGGGAGACCTCGTCACTGGCGCAAACAATGAGGTAGCAATCGGCACAACTGGTGCAGAACTCAGAATTTACAACTCCACAATCGACCTCCAATGGAACAAGACGCTCTCTGGTGAGATAAGCACAATTGCATTCGCCAATGTTGGCGGTCAAGCAAATAGTCAGGTTCTTGCAGCTGAAAACGGAGGACCGGTCACACTCTACAATGCCACTGGCAGGCTCATATCTCAAACCACCATTCCGGTTTACACTGGCATTCTCAGCACTGGAGACCTTGATGCTAACACTAAGAGCGAATTCATTATGGGTAACAACCAAGGAACGGTGGTGGTCTATGGACTCGATTATGACCGTGACGGTCTCGCAGATGCTCGCGAAACCATTCTGGAGGGAACACTCTGGAATGATTCAGATACGGATAACGAGGGTCTCAAAGATGGAGAAGAGGTTCTGACCTATGATACCGATCCTAATGATGCGGATAGCGATGATGACCTTCTATCTGACTTTGCTGAAGTCGTGACGTATAACACAGATCCAAATGATGCTGATTCTGATGATGACAAGCTAACAGATTATCAGGAGATTTACATTGGTACAGACCCCAATGCACAGAGTTCAGACTCCGATGTTCTTACAGATTATGAGGAAAGCAACAGAACCCTCACGGACCCGATTGATTCAGATTCCAACAACAACGGAATTGATGACGCAAACGATGATAATGATGGGGATAAACTGTCAAATCTGCAGGAAGTACGGATTACAAAGACCGATCCAAATGACGTTGATAGTGATAACGACGGCATTTCAGACTATTACAATGACGAAGATGCTGATAACCTCGCCAACTGGAAGGAGATTCAGGTCGGCTCTGATGTATTCGACCCTGACTCTGATGATGACCTACTTCTGGACGGCGCAGAGGTGAAGATATGGAAGACATCACCCACGGACAGCGATACTGACAATGACCAACTTAGCGATTACGAAGAAGTAATGATTGTACATTCTAGTCCAATTGACGCGGATTCTGATGATGACGATCTTGATGATTACGAGGAATATGTTACATACGGTACTAACGCTACTAACGCAGATACTGACGGTGATGCTCTAAACGATTACGACGAAGTTATCACCTATCGCACAAATGCCACCAATGTGGACACCGACGGTGATTCTCTGTGGGATGGCGCAGAAGTTCATACTCATAAAACAGACCCGAACTCTGCTGATACTGACCTCGACGGACTGACTGACGATTTTGAGATTAATACTTTCATGAGTAATGCAACGCTCTCAGACACAGATGGCGACACTCTGAGCGATGGGCTTGAGTTCGCCTACGGGACAAACGCCACATTGGTAGATACCGATGGAGATATGATACGAGACCCTGATGAAATCAAGTATCTGGGTCTTGGATGGGACCCAACCAATCCCAATACATTTAACGCAAGCATTAACGATTATGACTGGGACTGGGATTCAGATGACCTATCTAATGGACAGGAAATCTATCTTACAAAGACAAATCCAGTAAATAGCGATTCTGATGGCGACTTCATTACCGATGACTTGGAAGACTCAGATTTGGATGGAATCACAAACTATGACGAATTGAGCATTACGTTGACCCTTCCCAGAGATTCTGATTGTGACGATGATAATGTAAAAGATGGGGATGAATACTACATCTTAGGAACGGACCCGAATGACGACGATAGTGATGATGACTCAATTACAGATTACGATGAGGATTTTGATGGTGATGACCTGTCGAACGGTATAGAAATCTACATCACCGAAACAAACCCACTACTCGTTGATTCAGGAGGAAGTCCTCTCTCAGACTACTACGATGATGAGGATAGTGACCTCCTCCCTAACTGGTTTGAGGTGTTCATGACAGGAACAGACCCGCTTTACAACGATACAAACGATAATGGTACATTTGATTGGGAAGAAGATCCGGATAACGACAACCTCACAAATCTCCAAGAACTAAACTGGAAAACTGATCCTCTTGATGCGGACTCAGATGACGACCAACTTACAGATTCGGAAGAAGTCATTGATGTGGGAACTGATCCAAATGACAGCGACAGCGATGATGATGGTATACTAGATGGTCCTGACGATAAGGATAATGATGGTTTGACAAATCTGGAAGAGCTACGGACCTACGATACAAATGCAACTAATTGGGATACTGACGGAGACCTTCTGCGAGACGGGCTTGAGATTCAGATGGGTCTCAATGCCACTAATGCAGATACTGATGGAGACTTGCTGGCAGATGGAATTGAAGATGCTGATCATGATGGCATTATAGATGAAGGTGAAACCGACCCCAACAATGCAGATAGCGATGGGGATGGCCTTGATGACGGGGTTGAAGTTTCCATTGGTTCTGATGCTCTTGACGAAGACACCGATGATGATTTGCTTTTGGACGGACAAGAATACAACGACTTTGGTACATCACCACTCCTGAATGACACAGATGGGGATTTGTTGGATGACTACATTGAATTGAATATCACCATGACAGACCCACTTCTCCAGATGACCAATGGCACTCATCTTGATTATGTCATTGACTCAGATAGTGATGGCATCTCGAATGGAGATGAAATCTACTTGTACGATACCTCACCCGGAGACGCGGATAGTGATGACGACCGGTTATTCGATGGAGCAGAAATCAACACATGGAACACAGATCCATTAGAGCAAGATACAGACGGAGATAGATTGACGGACTACGAAGAAGTCATCATATACGATACTGACCCCAACTTGATGGATTCAGATGGGGACCGACTCTATGACGGTTTTGAGATTCTAGATATAGGAACACTTGCTAATGATACTGACTCAGATAATGACACAATAAGTGATTATGATGAAGATTTTGATTTGGACGGGCTCTCAAACGGACTAGAAGTCTTTGGCTACTATACGAATGCCACAGATGATGATAGTGACGGGGACCTCTTGAAGGACGGGTTCGAAGTATACACATCAGGCTCATCACCAAATGATATGGACAGCGATAATGATGGAATCAGTGACTATGACGAGTGGCATATCTATCACACCGATCTAACTGGAACCGACAGCGATTCAGATGGCATCTCGGACTATGACGAGGTCTACTTTACTCTAACAGCACCTACAAATTGGGATAGCGACGGAGATCTGATTTCAGATGGCGATGAAGTTAACGAGTACGGAACAGATCCAAACATGGCTGATTCTGATACTGATCTCATTAACGACAGGATTGAACTAGAACTAGGAACCAATCCCAATTCTAATGACACAGATGGAGACGAATTGAGTGATTGGGACGAGTGGCAGGTATACCATACCAACATGACATCTGCAGACTATGACCAAGACGGGCTCAATGATAAAGAAGAGATCGAGGAAGGAACTGACCCTAACAATGCTGATTCGGATTTCGACAATCTATCAGATGGCGATGAGGTGAATGTCTACGAAACCAATCCCCTTGAAGAAGACACGGATTTTGATGGTATAGCTGATAACGATGAAATTTTCAATAGTCATACGGATCCGAACGTAGTGGATAGTGATGGTGATGGAACACCGGATAATCTAGACGATGAAGATGGGGACGGCATTTCTAACTTCCTTGAGATATACCAGTACGAAACCAATTGCACACTGATTGACACAGACGGAGACCTCCTATCGGACTACTTTGAACTGTTTAGCCTGAGCGAACCTACTGACCCGACAAGCGCAGATTCTGATAATGATACCATAGATGATTGGGATGAGTTATTCTATTATCATAGCAATCCGAATACCAAAGATAGTGATGGAGACGGTCTTGAAGACGGAGAGGAGGCCCATACATTCCACACATTCCTGAACAATACAGACTCAGATAGCGATTCGTTGTCAGATTATGACGAAGTGAAAGTCTTTGAAACTGACCCGCTACTCGAAGATACTGACCGAGACGGATTAACAGA
The DNA here is from genome assembly GCA_029210805.1 of Candidatus Thorarchaeota archaeon. Taxonomy (GTDB): domain Archaea; phylum Asgardarchaeota; class Thorarchaeia; order Thorarchaeales; family Thorarchaeaceae; genus MP5-2226. The sequence goes on along the minus strand of JARGGA010000025.1, from coordinate 6,348 downwards.
CGGGGAAGAACTGAACATCTACAATACAGACCCACTCAAAGAAGACAGCGATTCAGACAAACTCCTAGATGGGCAAGAATTGGCTCTAGGTACAGACCCACGAGACGAGGATACCGATGATGACGATCTCACGGATTATCAAGAAGTGAATCAGACCCTCACAGACCCACTTGCCTTTAGTACTCAAGGGAATGGAGTGTCTGATGCGGACTGGGATATTGATGGTGATGGATTAAGCAATCTCGATGAGATAACAAAGACCAAAACAGACCCTCGAAACATTGATTCTGATGATGATTCTGTCAATGACGGTGATGATGATGAAGACAGAGACCTCCTTACTAACTATGAGGAATGTGTCCTTACAGAAACAGATCCTCGTGACAAGGACAGTGATGATGACGGGACCCCAGATTTCAACGATGATGAGGACGATGATGGCCTGACCAATCACGAAGAGGTACATATTTGGTTCACAGACCCATTAGACGAAGACACAGACTCGGATGATCTGACTGATTTTGACGAGGTCGATGAATATGGAACAGACCCGTTGAATGCAGATTCAGACTTTGACAAGTTGAAAGATGGTGTAGAAATCAACGACTGGGGTAGCAATCCACTCTCAAATGATACGGATCATGATCTGTTGTCAGACTGGGAAGAAGTCTTTCTGACTGACACGGACCCAACGACCAACATGACCTATTCCCCTACACTTGATTCAGTCTATGACTCTGACCAGGATGGACTCGGAAATCTCGAAGAGCTACGTACCTATGGAACAATTCCCAATGATCCTGATTCCGACAACGATGATCTAGTTGATGGAGATGAGATAGTCATAGGAACACTCCCATTGGTACCGGATACAGATGAGGACCTTTTGCTTGACGGACAAGAAGTTCATGTGTATGGTACAAACCCGCTTCTACCAGATACAGACGGTGATTTGTTGAGTGATTCACAGGAGATTGGGATACACCATACAAATGCAACAAATGCGGATTCTGATGGAGATATGTTAAGCGACTACACAGAGGTCATTCTGTTGGAAACAGATCCGTGGCGTGTGGATACCGATAATGACGGTTTCACGGACTATGAGGAAGCCGTTACCTATGGTACTTCACCCCTTCTAAAGGACAGTGATGGAGATAAAATTGATGATGACATTGAGATAATCGAGCTCGGCAGTAATGCAATGAGTATTGATACGGATAATGATCTTTTGAACGATACTCAGGAGTACTTTGTGTATCACACCAATCTCACCCTATGGGACACTGATGGTGATGGATGGTCTGATTACGAGGAAGTAGTCTTTGGTACGTCGCCAACAAATGTAGACACAGATGGAGACTTCATAAACGACCCACAGGACTTTCTTGGACCCAATCTTCACTGGGCCTTTCCATTGGGAGGGCTCATTGTGTTGATGTTCATCAGCGCGGTTGGAATCAAACGTAGAAAGGACAGACGCGCTGCCGAAACGGTACTTACAACAGCAGAACCTGCAAGCGAGGGTCTAGAACCTGGTATGGATGTCGAGGTTGAATACAAGATCCGAGCAGGAAAGGTTGTGTTTGGCGTGGTCATAAGGAACAACTCAGTCAACATCATGTCCAATGTGATGGTGATACTTGGTATCCCAGACCTTACAGATGCAATCAAGAGTCAGAATGTCGGCAATGTTGAGTCTGGCGGTCTTGCTGTAGTAGAATTGGACTTCGAATTACAGCCAGGAGCAGAGGGAGAGCTAGTGGGTATGATTGAGTACGATGCTAAAGATGGCGCTCATAGAGTAGTCAACCTCAAGCCTGTGAAGATAGTAGCATAAACGAATGGCCCCTGCCGAAAAGGGGTCAATTTCGCTCCGTGCCAGAGTTAGGTATTCATAGGAAGACATAACTTGTTATATCTAGTAAAAACATCCGCGCTTGAAGTGGTATTCCTCAGAGAGGATGCCAAAAGGAGAAGGGATAGCCGCTAATGGAAATTGAAGACCTCCTAAATTCATTGAGTACCCAATTGCAGGAGATTGATGTTGACGAGGTAATTGAACCAGAGATGGTACGACCTGTAGCTATCCAAACAAAAGCGCGCAGAATCTTAGGAGATATGGAATACAAACTAAGAGAAACGATGGAATCTCTAAAACATGATGAACGCCTTCCGGAACTCTTGTATAAACTTGGTAATGTTCATCTCAAAGAGGGCAACTATGGAACAGCAGTCCTGCATTACGAGCAATCACTTGGCCTAGATAGCGATTACGTTCCTGCGTGGGTCCAATTGGGTATTGCGTATTTCATGGCAGAAGAATATGCAGATGCTGGCAAATGCCTTGAAACTGCTCTTGGTATAGATACTGACAATTCCAGGGCACATGCATACATGGGTTTAGTACAACTTGAACTTGACGAAAGAAATGAAGCCAAGGCATCCTTTTCCAAAGCAATCAAACTTGACAAGAGGAATGTAAGAGCATTCCTTGGAGTTGGGCGCTTCTACAAAAAGATTGGTAACTTACAGAGGGCGCTTCAATGGATGCACAGAGCACAGAGTGCGGGGAATTCCAGTGTGACGGTCTTTTTGGAAACTGCAAAGGTGTATCTACTTCAGGAAGATTACTCCAAGGCGAAGGATATGCTTGAGAAGGCATTGAAGATAGATGCAGATCATCCCTATACATTGGCGGCCCTAGGAGACATCTTCTTTGCGAAGAGAGAATTCGATCAGGCACTCTTATATTATGATAAAGCGGTGAATGTAAAATTCGATGATCCGGTTCTATGGATGAAAAAGGGGGATACACATAGACAGATGCGTTCACTGCAACAGGCAGCAAACGCTTACGAGAAAGCAATTCATGCAGACCCTGAATCTGTAGATGGATGGATTCGAAGTGGGAAGATCACGCTGGTATTGGAAGAGCCTCATGTGGCACTAGAGTATTTTAACACAGCATTGGCACTTGCACCAGACCATCCTGAAGTTGCACATCAGCGAGGGTTGGTCTATTATTCAATGGGAAAATTTGATGAAGCGCTATTTGATTTTGATATGGCCTTTGCAAATGAACCGGATAATCCAGACCATCTCTATTATCGGGCTATGATTCTTGAGAAGCTTGGCAGGATTCCTGAAGCCAAACGTACTTGGCAGGTCGCAGGTCCATTATACAGCGATTTGAATGATGAGATGAAGGCGGCAGAGTGCGGAGCAAGAGCCAAGAGGCTCTAAACCCTCTGACGTTATTCAAGATCTGAAGCCATGTTCTTCAATGCCTCTACGTCTTCAACTTGCTCAGCCTGAAGAATATAGCCAGAAAGACTCGTGCTATCGTTTGCACTCAGACGTCGCCTATCATCAATTGTGGCCCACTGACCTTTGTCACCAGAATTCTCATATTCAAGAGTAGGGCTTGTTTTGGTTGTTGACACAAATCCAAGGATCAAGCCACTCTCAGGTTCTTTGTATGCAGACCACCCCTCTTCAGGGTCAATGTAGAAGCTGTTATCACTAGGAGTAGGTTCATAGAGAATCCTCTGATGATTTACTACACCATGAATCTGAGACTGAGGAACGCCGCCAGGTTTTGGCACTCCATGGAATCCAAGTCTGAATTCCTTCCAAGTACCACTTCTGTTTTCAGCAGCCAATCGTACGTAGACAAGAGGAGTACCCTTTAGGAGAAGGTATTGCACCTTAAACAAAATTCCTTTCAATCCATTGGCATGTTTGAATCTCGATTCAAGCTCATACCCAGTCCACTGGCCAACATCTTTCTCGCGGATAGACCACTCTTCTTTCTGAAGGCCTGTGAGCCAGTCCCAAGCGGTCATACCTATCAGGCGAGGATTGAACCCGCTGTAATGCTTGTCATTCCAGATGAATGGCTTTGTTTCTGGGAAAGTATCCATGAATAGACTTTCCTTTCCTTTCTCGCCAAAGTGGACAAGACTTCCTCTGTAATCAGGTGACACACCCATCCTGTATGAACCAGAATGCACGGTGTGCAAGGTTCGGGTTCCGATCTTCTCATTTGTTCGTTTAGTTTCAACTGAAGTGTCATAGATCAGACCTATGAGCGGTCTTCTCTCGACTCGATTTGTAAATCTCAACAGAATCTCACCATCCCGTGCAATCCAGGATGATCCATTCTCAACAGTTACGTTTAGAGGATGAATTATGGGGTCGTCGCAGCCAGTTTTTTCCACACTGAATTCAATCTCTCGCTTACCGTCCACATGAAAGCCCTCAGGGAGGCTGATGCGAACTTCACAGGACACGGGCTCATTCTGAAGAACATTAGCTCTAAATTCAACCTTGGTTGATTTTCCTCGGTTCGCCATTATTGTTGGCATAAGAGGGGCTTTCGAATCAGCACCAACATGTACAAACCCAATCTCCAGATCTGATTGCATGACTGGTGGTACATGTATCGGAAGTGTTTTGCCATTCAGCCGTGCCCAGAGAGAGCGAACTTTTCGCCAATCTCCTTGGGATACCATTAGGCGCATCAGAGGCAATTCAGTAGAGGAACCAGGATCAAGATTCGGCAACTTGTACTCCACCCTTGGGAGATTCCATTGTCGCATGATGCGGATATCTGAGATTCCCTCTTCATGCCAGATGAAGCCGAGTACTCCGCGACCGTATGAGAGCTCTGATGCAGCCCATGATTCGTGGTATCTATTCGGATCCTTAGGTAGTTGCCTACCTCCAAACCAGTTTACGTTGTCCAGTTTGTAGATTTTTTCATCTAGTGGAAGATAGAGGATTTGCCCCATGAAAGGCAGCCACCCACCTATTTTGATTCCTAGGTTTTCGTAAGCCTGAGTACCGCTGTTCTCCAATTTGGTGATTATCTCCAAGTCCTCACGACCTGCATATATCCGGTAGGAAATGGTCATGAATAGACCTGGTCGCTCTTCTGATTCACCAGTCAATTTGACTTCTGCATATTTCTGATTATTGACATAGGAAACATCGAATTTCTTTCGCTCCCACTCGCTTCCGCCACGTGGAAAAGGATATCCAATTTCGGGAAGCAATGACCAGCCAGAGTGAGGGATTTCCAGATTCTTGTTTCGGATTCGCCTTATTACATGTGGAAGAATGCCATTGAGAAGAACTCTGATATTCTCGTTCTCAATGACAAAAAAGTCATTCACCGCCTTGTAAGCAACTGCACCTGTGGAACCGATGATTGGGATATTCATAGTTGCACGTTTTGCAAATACGGTTTTGCCCTCTTGGTCAATGTGAACTGAAATTTTGATTGGAACAATGACTCCATTTTCCTCTTTAGAGGTATGAATATCAAGTGGAGTTTCAAATGTTTCATCTGGTTTCAGAGTGAAACGGATTCGTTGAACGGAAATCCTCCTTCCAAGTGGAGGCGTTAGAACTGCCTCTCCACGAATTGCATCCTTTGTATTGTTTCTTAGACTGACTCCAATAGTGCCGATTTCACCAGGGGAAATACTTGAGAAATCAGGTCCAAGAGAAATTGTTACTGCGTCGGTAGGAATCAATCCGCTAAACAAACTCATTGTCTTATTATCGATAGTCAGGTTCCATTCAGCTTGAGTTGCAATCTTATCATCAGGAATTATCTCCCGGTCAAGATGTACAGCATTCGAAGTAACTTCATAGAATCCATCGAGATTCACCCAGCCAGCATCTTCAATCTGACCTGAGGGTGCTCCATCGAGATGTGCCATTAAGCCATCTCCGGATTTGACTTGAACAGAATATGAAACAGTTTCGCCATTGTTGTTAAGAATTTTGAGATCTACAGGGTACTTCCCAATTCCAATGTATCCAATATGCGTTCGAGGTCTAATTGATGCTGATATGGTCTTTCCATTCATGGTCAATGAGAATCCACAGATTCCTTTTGCCTCACGATCAATCGTAACGTCAAGGGAGTCGCCATTTTCCCCTTCAAAATGATATTTGAATACTCCAATTTCATCTTCAACAATATCGTCCATTTCCTGCTTGATATCTATCTTTAATGAATCGTACCAGTCATGCTGCGCAAAGAAATCTGAGAACATGGGGCATCCAATAATGCCCGGAATGTGAGATTCCATAAGAACGCGGGTATTAGGGACCCAATTGTACCCCGTACGTTTGTACAGTGGCATTGCTTTTAGGTTTCCGCCCCACGTATGTAGGTCAATTCTTCTTTTCCCCAACTTAGCAGCTATTTCTGAGGCTTCTATGAGCATGTATTTACCATACCCCTGTCCCTGATAATTAGGATTCACACCTAGAAGACCGTTGATTGTAAACTAGACAAACCTAGACATTGAGTCTAAGCAGTCCGCCCAG
>JARGGA010000473.1 GCA_029210805.1 Candidatus Thorarchaeota archaeon | reverse complement strand
GGAGAAGAGCTAGCAGTTGCTGGAAACCTTGGTGGAAATGACGGTGTGTACTTCACATCTGTGGGAATCCCCATAGCGTGCTTTGGAACAATCGAGGATGATAGCAATTTTCATGGAATTGATGAATGGTTATCAATCAAGAGCTATGAAAGAGTTAAGAACGCGCTAATCCATTTTGCAGAGATGAGTGAATAGTGACCGACATCCATGACTTGAAAATCGGAGCCCCAGGTCCGTTTCTGCCTCCAATGGAGAGCGTGGAAAAGAATGCTCGTACGTTAGATACACTTGGTTACGATAGTATGGTGTTTCCTGACCACTTTGCAGGATTTGTTCCGGAGAGCATTTGGACTCCGGATATCACACCATTAGCATACTTTCAGCAATCACCCCACACCTACTATGAGATTGGTACGATAATGGCAGCCTGTGCTGTCATGACAGAACGAATACAATTGATATCTGCTGTTACCGAACCAATACGACGCCATCCAGTCCTCCTTGCCCAGACATTCCTCACCCTTGATCACATTAGTAAAGGGAGAACAGTGATGGGAATTGGTGCAGGAGAAATCGAAAACATTGAACCATATGGTCTGGATTATTCCAACCAAGTAGGTAAACTAAGAGAGGCTCTTGAAATCATTCGATTGATATGGAGCACTCAAGAACCCTTCAGCTATGATGGAAAGTACTGGAAACTGAAAGATGCAGTAATGTCGTTAAGACCTGCAGTACAAGATTCACCACCGCCAATCTGGATAGCAGCACTTGGTCCCAAGATGCTCAAGATAACAGCAGAGTATGGTGATGGATGGATTCCAACTCTTCTGCAGCCGAAGGACTATGGCGAGAAACTTCAGACAATTCAGAATCATAGAAAGAAGCTAGACAAAACAGGTCCTTTCACTGCAGCACTATGGAATTGGGTACTTCTTGATGAGGACATGTCAGAATGCGAGCGGATGATGCGAGATCCTATCGCCAAAGCCTTTGCACTGCTCTACCCATCTTCCGAGTGGAAGCGGCTTGGCTTCGAGCATCCCTTTGGGGAGGACTTCTATTCACTTAGAGATTATATCCCAATGAGGCATGACAGGGAAACTACTCTGAAAGCAATGGAACACGTTCCAGATGAGATTCTAAGAGAGTTCTACATGCTAGGTGATGCAGAGGCCATTATCAAGCAACTTGAGAAATACACTGAGGTAGGTCTCGAACATATTGTGCTTTGGAATGTGACAGCGATGATGGACCTTGAAAAGTCTCGTGCGTCGTACAAAATAATGAAAGAAGTTCTTCTATATGTTAAAGGATAGATTTTCTAAATATGTAATATCGGTTCGTAGAATTTTTTTGGTTTAATGGTCATCTATAAACAATGCTTCTTTTCATTCCTTTGGCCACCAAATATGTGTTGGGCAAGGTCCAATTAAAGCATTGAAGCGGAAGGCATGTACAGAGTTGGGGGAAAAAGTATGGAGAAAATCTGCTCTCTTGTGGGTCGATAATAAAGGATATGGGCCATAGCAAGTGACTCTAATTTTCCAAGCTGTGACCTGTGCTAATATTACCAAACTGTTCTTGTATCTTCTCCGTGATTATCGTCTGTCTGGTCTTTCGCCAGTCTTTGGGAAACATAGAGCTTGGCAGGTCTTGCAGCTCGATCAAGAGTTCCAGTGGTCCTTCTTCCTCCTTCACAGTAGTGGGCATATCGAATTTGAAGAAATATGGCCCGTAGAGCGTGCGTCCTTTTTCTTTTGCGTATCGTATACGGGATTGCACTCGAATGACCTTTGAAGACCGCTTCCACTCTGGTCTAATACCTGAGATGTTTCTCATGTATACAAAATCGTGCATGTGTAAGAGTGGGTGGGATTCCCAGTCATCGTAGAGTGGGCGATATGATGACTCATTCTTCAGGAAGGGTCCGTTCAACGCACCAACAACTAACAATCTCTGGTCTGTGAGAAAGATGGTGCCAACCCGATAGAGATTCGGGTTACCAAAATGGAGCGCCCCTATGTCAGAGAGGATGATATGTTCGTCTTCCTTGAATATCCCCCACTGCTTTAAGACATGAGCAATGTATTCCTCTGTATAGTGCATGATATCCATTACCCACTTGAATTCCGCGGACGGACCTAAGCGTGGTATCGAGGAATGGATGAGAGGGAGAACATCTGGTCTGGGTTCGCATGTTCCTATGCAATTTATCAATCCCGATGAAGTACTGCTAAAACCTTCCTCAAGCAGAGTTCTTGCTTCTGAGAGAAGAACCCAACGCTCGTCATCGTTGATTGAAGGAGGTGCCCTTCCAGCACCCCCGCCCCAATCTGAGAGCTTCTTCAAAACCCTCCCTTTGTCCTCATCCTTCAATATCTCGAAGAGTTCCTTTACTTCGACCATCGTGTGCTCCTTCATCCTATTCGTGCTGTGATAGTGGCTATTTGAACCCCTATGCTTAATAGCTCGGTAGTCAAGGCCAATATCTTCCAATTCCTCGCGAATGCCTTGCTCTCTTCTCCAGCAAGTTCGGTCAACACTCCCCACATCGCCTTGAGCTCGGCATAACTTTTGATACCCCATGCCTGACTGAACTTGTTCTGGGTATCAGCAAGGAATGTATTAAGACTCTTGGAGAAGAGTACGCTGGCTCCTGTTTGAAGTATTCCCACAGATACCTGGGCGAGCATCAAGCCTTGAAGGAGCATA
>JARGGA010000472.1 GCA_029210805.1 Candidatus Thorarchaeota archaeon | reverse complement strand
AAATCGGGAACAGAAGAAGGCGACCCCAAGAAGTTGAAAAACGAGAGCAATAACCTGGCGGCTCAACATAAGAAAATTAAGCGAAACATGGAAGTGCTAAAGGCGGTCTGGGAATTTAATGCCGATAAGGAATTGAAAAGAACATACAACATGATTTTGCGTGTTAAAAGAAAACTCGAAGAAAAGAATGAAGCGACTTCGCAATAGAAATCCTAGCTATCCATCACCAGTCATCATCATCTTCAAATTCGTCATCATCCCAATCCTCTTCTTCATCGAAATCTTCCCATTTCTCATCAAAGAACAATCAGAACACCTGTGACACCATTTGATAGATTGGATATGAATGTAACGAGAGATACAAATTCTTCATCCAAACCGAATCAGTAAAAGGAAAAAAAGAATGCAATATAGTAGGTGATAGCTTTGACTCGAATTGGCATTGGACAGATAGAACCTCGCATTATGGATATCGATCACAATCTGCAACAATTGAAAGATATTCTAAGGCAAGCAACGAAGGCAGAGGTTGAGGTTTTGGTGCTCCCTGAACTTGCAAATTCCGGGTATGCTTTCGATACCATGGAAGAGGTTGAAGAGAGTGCGGAGTCAATTCCAAAAGGAGCTTACTCTAAACAACTCATTAGATGGTCTAGAAACGGGCGAATGGTTGTAGCGGGAATCAATGAGAAATTCGATGAACAGTATTTCAATTCTGCAGGTATCTTTGCTGAAGGAAATCTTCTTGATATTTATCGCAAAGTGCACCTTTTCAACAAGGAAAAGCAATGGTTTTCACCAGGACCTATTGAACCACCAGTGGTAGAATTTCTAGGACATAAATTTGGAGTAATGATATGTTGGGACTGGGCGTTTCCAGAAATGGCAAGAATTCTTGCACTCAAGGGAGCTCGGATGATTCTTCATCCAGCGAATCTTGTCCTCAAGTATTGCCAGAGGGCGATGGAAACTCGTGCGCTGGAAAATGGAGTATTTACTGCGACTGCAAATCGGATAGGCAATGAACGAAAATTGACTTTCTCAGGCAAGTCTCAAATAACAAACACCAAAGGGAAAGTTCTCCTTTCAATTCCGGATGAAGAAACAGGAGTTTCCTATGTGGATATTGACCTGCCAATTGCGGATAGGAAGAAGCTCACAAAGATGAACCACTTGTTGAAAGACAGAAGACCTGATATTTACAGACGACTCATCGAGTCATGAGTTTCTTCTTTCTAATCTTATCGGGAATTTTCCCTCGCCAAACATCAACAGGATATTTCTCTTCATTTTTCTTGAGCTTCCGCAGTATTGCTGATGTTGGTTCAATACCAGTAGTATCTGCAATACGTAGCATGTATACTATGACATCTGCGATTTCATCAGCAATGCTTTCGCGATACCTGTCATCTTTCAACAGGTCAGCGATTTCCTTATGTGATAACCACTGAAACCGTTCCAGAAGCTCACCCATTTCTATAGAAGCAGATACTGCAAGAGCTGAAGGTTTTTGGAAATCCTCCCAATCTCGATCCTGCACGAACTTTCTGATGAGAGCCATAAGTTCCTCTAAGGAATAACCCTCATCACTCATCGAGTTCACCAAGATTAAGATTGGTCTACATTGAAAGTTCTCTGAATTAGCCAAAGGCTGTACAGGGAAAATAGCACAATCACCACAGCAAGTAACAGAATTCCGCCCGACCCAGGAATAATCGAGTCTCCGGTGGTGACCATCAATAGTGCGTCAACTGTTCCCAAAACACCACAAATGAGAACGACGATAAGATTAGTTAAACCACCAAATCTAAGGCGAGAACCTTGAGTATTATTCCAGACACCTAAAGATATCACGGAAGAAATTGCAGATAATACAAGCAGGCCATATGTAAGTACGAGGTAGTAGTTCCATGAAGACCAAATAATGGGAGGAGTTAGCAGAACAAACCCAAACCCAATCAGAATGAGTATAAACACTGTCGGGGGCCAAGGGTCATCAGAGAATGAAGATGGTTCCTTAATTAGGTCGTCATAACTACGTGATTCTTCCTCCATGTCTTCTTCATCTGGAAAAGTATTATCGGCCTCATCTTCATCGTAAATATCGATATTGTCATCCTCGTTGAACATCTGAGTAGCCTCGTTCTGGCGGATGGCTTTCTGTTGTTTGCCCTCGTTTTAACCGTTTCCCAAAACCTAAACAATCCTTGAAATCACAATCTTGGACTGATGTTTGGTTCCTGTTTCACAGAGGTCTGCTCATTAGTAAATCCTTTGGGACTCACAATAAGTCTTACATCCTCTCCACAGGCAGTTTGAGTCTCCGGCAAACTGACGGTGACTAGATTCAACGCAGCGTTAAGGTCTCGGTCAATCCTCAACCCGCACTTTTCACAATGATATTCCCTCTCAGATAGAGAGAGTTCCTTCTTCCTATGTCCGCAACTCGAACACCTCTTGGACGAAGGAAATGTCCGAGAAGCAATGATGAGCTGCGAGCCGTACCACTCACACTTGTATTCAAGTTGCCGCCTAAATTCGTAGAATCCTACGTCTACAATGGCTCGTGCCAGCCTTCGGTTCTTCATCATCCCCGACACTCCCAAGTCCTCGATCACTATCTTACTGTGGCTCTTGGCAAGATAGGACGTCACCTTGTGTAGGGTTGCCAACAGCTGCAAGAAACCTATACAAAGTTGGACTTCCCTTTAATGA
>JARGGA010000024.1 GCA_029210805.1 Candidatus Thorarchaeota archaeon | reverse complement strand
ATGATTCTGCGTTTGGTGAAGAGCACAAAAACGCAAAACTTGTAGAAGCAATGGTCATGCAGGCCGAGTCGTGGTGCAATTTGAGTGGCTTGTCAAGGCTCTACTATCTGCTCAACACGAATGATGATGTTCCGCAGGAATCTCTACAATCGCTTGGCTTCGGTGTACCAGGGTACTTCATGGAAAAAGACCTGTTTAGAGACCTACCTATCTAACCATACAGGTTTTAACGAGATGTACCAAGTGGCATATGAACGAACGATGCCAGGCAGAGAATGTAATGTTGAGAAGAACCTTGAGAGATGTGGCTGTACCTATCCCGGCTGCTCACGCAAGGGGTACTGTTGCGATTGCCTTCACTATCATTGGAAGAACAAGGAGCTTCCCGGGTGTCTATTCCCAAAGGATGCTGAGAAGACCTTTGACCGATCCTTGGAATACTTCCTTGAAGTATGGAATGAGAAGATAGGAAAGAAGTAGCAGCCAATGAGATTTGTTCAATTATCGTGGAGTGGCATCGTATGGCTGACGGTCTAGATGATACACTACTAACAGACCTCCGACGGTTAGGAATGTCACCAGATGAAACATTGATCTATCTCTACTTGATAAAGGCGAAGTCTGCTACAGTGGCGGATATCCATAAAGCATCCAGCTTTAGAAAGAAAAAGCGTCCGAATCTCTACAAAGTCCTGAATCGAATGCGAGAGAAAACATTTCTTCATTCAGAAGTCAAAGAGGGAAGAACACTGTTTTTCCCAGTGCGTCCGCACATTGTATTAGAGAATCTATTGTTACAGAAACAGATGGAATTTGAAGAACTCCAATCAAAGATTTCCCTAATGGAAAATCGCTTGGAAAGTATTCATTCAGCCGAGACCATCTCTTTAGATGATATTGATTCTAGTATCAGCCAGTTTGTAAGAACAAATATCCCTTCTCAGTGGATTGTAAACGAACGTCCTTCGATTGTGAAACTTGAGGGGACGGTCAAGCAGATGTCCATCGAATTCAATACGAGGCGTAGGTTTGGTGGAGATGCTGCAGGGATTGTATTTTTTGTATTTCGTTATCCAAATCACATAGATGCTCTTCGGGAACGAATCATTTCTTCACTTCGTGACGGTATGATTGATGCGTTAGAGAGTTCAAAGGGAAATGGCTCTTTTGCTATCAAGGATTATTCTTTCTCTCAAGAAGAAGAAATACCGGGATTTGAAGACACTGGAGTGCCATATACAAAGATCATAGTGTATCTCAATTTCATGAAGATGACTGGTAACGGAGGGTTTTTGGTCCTCCGTTTAGAAGAATTCCCCAGTTGGGTACTTGGTATATGGGCCTCGTCAATGGATGATTTGACGTTGCTATTGAACCCACTATTTGAGAAGTACACTTTCAAAGTATAATATTTGCATTCTGAATTTGCGATGATTTCTTGATTACGACTTCCAAAAACTTCCTCTCTGCATTCCAGTCATGGATTCCCGCAGAGTCTAACATCTCGTTTAGTTCGTCAACAGTATAACTTGCATCGATAGACGATTTCCAGTACTTGAGCCATTTTCCAGCCGCAATACGACCGAATACTTCAACAACGAGAGTTTCACGAATATTGAGGTCTCTCCGTTCATCGAAGATACAGAAACCTCCTGTTTCTTTCAGTATGCGATTAATTTCTTTGAAACTCTGAATGGGATCTACCCAGTGATGAAGAGAATCATTTGAGAAGACCATATCAAATGTGGAATCACCAAATCGTGAGAGGTCCTCAACAACTCCTTGGACATATTGGATCTGTTTTTCTGAAATGCCTTCCTGATTCCTGTTCGCTGTTGCAACACGAATCATGTCTTCAGAAGGTTCCACGCCAGTTAGTGAAATATCAGGTCGTTCTTGAGCCAACCAGATACCCATCCAATCTGGTCCAGGACCGATTTGAAGGACTTCCGCACCTTGAGGAAGTCTGATGTCCTCGATAATGTAACGGACTTTCTTCCTATACTCTGACTCCCTTGTAAGGCAGTTCTTGGAATACTCTTCCATTGTTATTTCTTCATCATCAAGAATTTCTTCCCCTTCAGGTATCCTTTGTTTTACCAATTTTATCACAAAAATAAACCATCTCTAAGGATGCATAAGATTCGTGTATACTGGAAGGTATACGAAAGATAGAATTTAGGAAGTGGCGGGTCTGCCAGGATTCGAACCTGGGACATCCAACTTCGAAGGCTGGCGCCCTATCCATACATTTGTAATCCAATTGAGAGCAACTGCATCAACGCTTCAGGGGGAACCCGAATAACAATTGTAACAATAAGGTCTGTAAGGATTATATTTTATCTTTTTATCACATAGACGACATCTCTGTCCTTTCTTCTCCTTCAGCTGTTTTTCAAACTCTCTTTCATTTACCCTCTTGCATTTGCTACAAAGCGAAGTAGGTTCGCTATTATTATCCTCAAAAAGAGAGGATTGTATTAATCTAACTTCTGTACCAAAAACTTCTGTAGAATAATCAAGATTCGCTTCTTCGATATTGTCAATGTGTACACGAGCTTTGCCATCGCATTGCTTACAGGGAACAAGCTTGGATATCCTTTCTTTCGGACGTTTATCTTTTGGCCACCATTTCTTATACTTTGGATCCTTCTTTGCAGTGATTTTACTATGGCAAAATGTACAAACGAAAACTGTGATGTTGTTTGCATAGTCAATATGATGTGCAGCCCACGATCGGACCTCTTGAAATCCATGACTTACACTGTCTGCGATAAGTGAATCCTTTGTAAAATGCGTAAACTGGTACCATATTCCATTACATTCGTCCACATACTTCGTGTTGAGGACACCTTTTGCTATTTTTGTCCTGCAAGCTTTGCAATGAGGTAATTTGGCAATAATCTTGTTCAATCGAGTTCTATTACACTCCTTACAAAGATACTCGTTGTTTTGGATGTCACTTCCACAATCTCTACAAAAGCCATCCTTCATCCACTTCCAATATTCTGTAAAACAATCATATTCGATGGAAATCCAATCTTTTCTAACAGTGGGTGCGATACCCTCCTGAATCAATTTCTCAAGTTCTAGTTTTTCAGTCCTATTAACTAGCCAGGAAGGGAGAGATTCATCTGACATTGAATAGCACAATGGCAAATCAGTACTAAAGAGATTGGCATAGTAAGAAATACGCATGTCAGCAAAAAATATGAATTTCGAGTGATTTTGGTTGTTTTTTACGTGTATCTTCTGGTAGAAAAGGAATGGTTTTCGTTTTGACTCAATGTATCCCAATTCACGAAGAATTTGATTACGCTCTTGAAGACTTGGATCGTTCAAAGCCTCTACTTCCTAATGGGAATTGAGAGATTATTGAGGGCAAACTCAATACGAAATATTGTGGTGTTAGCATCTTCAGATATATCAGGAATATTTCTTTCATGCTCAAGATACTGTGTTTCTAACCAATTTGAAAAATCCATGGTCAAGAAGGTTGTCAACTTTCCGTTTATGCTAAAGTAAGAACTGACCAAATCCAATGTGATTTGCCATTCTTCAATAGGAGCTAAAAGGCACGAAATGCCATATGGACCGGTAAGAGCCGGACTAACTGCAGGACATGTCAAGGGGTAGCTTTCAGGAGAATCAATGTGTTTCAACCAAAAATGGGGTTTGCATATCTCCCATACTTTCTGAATATCACGACATATCTCAAACATATCTTCTGCTTGTTTTCCTGATGGTGTTATTATATGTCGACTGAAATCAACGGAGAGGTATCCGAAAAATATGTCATCTTCACATTCTGTAGAAATATCCATTCTTATTTCTCTATAAGCTCTTTCTCTAATCTTCTTCCTATCTTGTACTAGTTCTTTTTGTTGTTTAATCCACTCAGCAGTTCTATGCTTAGCTTCTTCAATTGATGATAAACAACCTTTGCAGGTTTCTTCATATCCTGATCCAATGTATGTTTCTGTAATATTCAAACATATTGAGCACTGCCTTACGATTCGAGGGTGTAAGTCATTCCATCCTCCACAGTCCTCATTACTGCACCATTTCCTCTGATTACCTACAAGCGGGCGGTTGCATGCAAGACAAAACAAGCCATTAGATTTCTTCTCACTCCTTTTTCTCTTGCCGAAAGGTGTTTCGAGATTCTCTTTTTTACAATACTCCCGAATTCTTGAATAGATGTTGGATTTACTCGTATCGAATTCTGAAGCAATATCTGATGCGGAATATCCGTTTCCTGCCATATGATACATATTCTCGAATGCAAGAGGCCAATATTCACCTGCATCATATTGCCATTCTGTATCTCCAGTCCATTTAATGTACTGTTTTGTTCTCCTTTTGATTGCTACAACTGCTGGGTTTTCGTCGCACTCCAAACAATAGCCGTATGTTGGACTGTGCTCTGTTATTTTGCCACAATTTTTGCATTTCTTCTTCATCCGTCCCCACCTTCCACCATTATTGTTATTCAAGGATGGTAGATATACCATCATTCTTTGTGATTCTGATGATGTTGTCCATAAAGCTTTCAATCTTTGGCTCATGAGAGACAATAATCGTTTGTTTTACTCCTAATTCATTGATTACATCTCGGATTTTATCCATCTGGTCATTACTAAAACCATCTGTAGGTTCATCCAATATTATGAAGTCCTTTGTTTTGATATCATCAACCATGGTGTTGATGACCTTATTGAGAGCCAATCTATATGCTAAAGCAACAGACGCTGATTCTCCACCAGACAGGTTTTCATACTCTGCCTCGTATCCTTCTTGTTCAATGATTGGTGTAAACTCATCATCTATTCTAACATCCAGTTGTTCATCAGCAATAAGCAGATTGAACCACTGACTGAACATAGGGTCGAATTTTCGTTTCAAATCTACCATGTAATGTTTCTCGATTGTACCTGCCAAGTTTATCAAATGTGTTCCTAGCCAAGTTTCAATACTTTCAAGTTTAGTTTCGAAGGCACGAGCTTTTTTTTTCTGTTTGATCTCCTGATTGAGTCCTTTGATTTGATTATTAAATTGCTTCTTTGTTTCTCTATGAGTAGCTAATTGTTTTTCAATTTTAGAAAACTCTCCTTGTACCCGTCCTATCTGCTTCTCAATTTCCTCTCTAGTATGCTCTACTCCCTTCATTTTCTCTATCTGCGTTTCCAGTTTTCCAATTGAAATCCCCAAGCGCTCAATTTCGTGAGTGAGCGTTTCTGAGGCCGATTCTGCCATCACAGCATTTGAAATTAAATCATCTCTCTTTCCAACCTTCTCAGAATATTTCTGAAGCGCGGTTAACATTCTTTCAGATTGCTTCTTTTCTTCTCTAATGGTTTTGACCAGTTCCTCTCGCTTCTGTTTTAGTTTCTCACTAAGTTCTTTGTTTTCGTTTGTAAGATTATCAAATTCGATTTTTAGCTTATCCTGTTCCTTTTGGAAGCCGTCCAGTTCCGCTTGATACTCAGTCATCTTCATATCTTTGTGTGCTTTTTCCAGACTCTTACCACATATTGGGCAAATGTCACCTGCGGCTTTGAGTTCCTTCCTCACATTCTTGAGATTCCTAGTCGCTGCTTTTGTATCGGTATGTCGAATTTCAATATTATCCAGAGTTTCTGCAACCGATTCAATTTTGTCTAGCAGTGCATCAATAATTTCACTTTCGTCACGAGGATTTTCAATACATTTGACTGCTCTCTTCTCTAAGGCTTCTATTTGATCTTCGAGTTCTTTTTCTGAGAGGGTAGTAGGTGACTGTAAGGAGTCGATTTCATCAATCGAATTCTTGTATTCAATTAGTTGTTTATTAACGCCTTCAAGACGGGTTTCTTCATTCTTCAGTAATCCTTGTTTCTTTGCCAAGTCAATCTGAAGATTGTTATATCGTTTTATTTGGTTCTCAATTCCATCTTTCTCTTTCTTCCATTTCTTGAGTTCTTCATTGATTCGAGATTCTTCCTGTTCATATTTGCCGATATTCTGATTAGTTTTTCTTAGTTCGCCTCTAAGTTTAGATTGTTCTTCTAGCTTCGCGTCCAAATCTCGATGAATGCCCTTTAATTCACGTTTTTTTGCCCTAAGTGAAACTAAGAACTGCTCAAGATTCTCTACTATAATCTGATATCTATCAACGCCAAAGACTTTCCGAAGACTATCTAACCGTTCGTCTGGTTTTGCCCACATTATCCTCTTCATCTCTTCCTGTGGCGTATAGACAGTATATCGATAAAGAAGTGACTTCTGTTTGTCTAGAAGTTCTTGGGGATAACCTAGATGCTTTAGAATATGTGCCTTCATCTCGGTAGGAGTAAGTTCCTGTTCAACACCATCGACAATCATACTCCCTGAGTCCTGTGAGATTTTAGAAGCTGTTCTTTGGAGAGCGCGTTTTATCACAATCTCCATGTTGTCAATTGAGAATGTTAGCTTTACAGAGCCACGCTTTTTACCTCTTCTAAGCAAACTAGTTCCTGATAATTCACCCCGACGTATCCCAAAAAGCGCGAACTCTGTAGCTAGAAGCAACGTAGACTTTCCACAACCTATGTCACCTGATAGGAGAACAGAACCATCTGGAAAATCGATTTTCACATTTTCGTAGCTTCTGATATTCTCTAACTCAATAGACTCAATCTTCAATTGAATTCCTCCCATTCCTCCCTAATCCCAAACACAGTGAGTATGTTAGATTCCATCCTAGCTTGATGGTCCTTCTTCTTTTCGTCAGGTCCTTTAC
Source organism: Candidatus Thorarchaeota archaeon (assembly GCA_029210805.1). Lineage (GTDB taxonomy): Archaea > Asgardarchaeota > Thorarchaeia > Thorarchaeales > Thorarchaeaceae > MP5-2226. The sequence continues at coordinate 12,834 of JARGGA010000024.1, read as the reverse complement.
TGTCTACTAGAGTCTTGATGAGTTTCTTAGTAAGTGCTATCTCTTTCTTCTTATCGTATCCTTTCATTTTTATCTGGCCTGCATGTTCTGCAATCAACTTTTCTTCCAAATCATCTCTAGATGCTGCTGTGACTTTGATTTCATGATACTCAGCAGATGCAAGCTTGTTTGTGTTTCTCTTGACTGTCTTCGCTCCTTGATCCTTCATCATAGACGATAGTCTTCGCAAATCAATGTCAGTGGGTTTTCCAGATTTCAAAGTTCCCTCAATTCGGAGTAGCACAATTTTATCCTTTAACTCTGGACCAATTCTGTTTTCAATCTCACTAACAACACTCGAAGGATTCTTGTCGCTGGCGTCAATGAAAATCATCTCTACATCATATAGATCTAGAGGTTTCCATTCAGTTTCGATTTGTTCAGATCCTACTGTATTGATGTAAAAGCCACCAGTTTCTAAGTGTTCAAGCTCACGGAAATTGGCTGGCATGGTAGGGCCTGAAAATACAATAGGACCATAACCTCTCCATTTGTGTTCTCCATGTTGATGCACATGACCCCCTGCGTAGTAATCGAATCCCTTAGGTAGAAGAGAGATTGGCATTCCTTCGGCGTATTCGAAAAACTCTGGTTTCAATTCAGTAAGTGCTGTATGAAACATGAAGATTTTGAAACCCTTCTCACTCGCTAGGGATTCCCTATCTAGTACTTCGTAGAGCTTTGTTTCTAAGACGCCCATTTTCCCAATTAGGCCTGTAATCTTTGTGCCTGTTTCCTCATCAATAGTAAATGATAATCTTAGTTTTCCATCATCGGTTTCTTTGCCCTTTGAAACTCCTTTGAAAAGGCCGGTTTTTTCCAATACCCTTAGCATTGTCTTCCCAGTAGGTGAAAAATCATGAGAGCCTTCAATTACGTATACTCGGATATCACTATCCCTGACTTCCTTTATCTTTGAAACTGTTCTCTCCATTACTTCAATAGTTGGTCTGCTTGTATCGAATAAATCTCCAGAAATCAGGACGAAGTCTACCTTTTCTTCAATGCAAGTTTGCAATGCGCTCTCAAAACAGGTAATATTAATTTCACCAAGAACTGGGTCACTCCATCCACCAAGATGACAATCGGCTATATGTGCAAACTTCATTCCATATCCACTCCTGCAAAGGAGGTTTTAGCATCAGGAGATTTCTTACCTTGAGTTTGTTCCTTCACATAATCTTCGAATAGTGGTATCTGTATTGGGATAGCAAATTTAGTAAAATTGCTGCTTACAAGAGCTTCTCCCATGTCAAGACTAGCTATTATTCGATTATCCATAGAAAGGTCTTGAGCTGCGCTTTCCATAATCGCCTTTCTTTCTGTTGCCATTTCATTACCTAGAATGATTTTCGTATTCATGTTAGTTAGAACTGTTCTTGGGATTAGGCTTGTCAGTTGTGAAACAGCTATAAGACCAACCTTGAATTTTCTCCCTTCTCGCGCAACCTTACTGTAGACATTGGAGCCCCTTGTTTCGCCTAAAACTCGTGGAGCCTCTTCAATTACGATACTAACAACTGGCATCTGACCAAGTTCCCCGCTTGCCTTAGCTCGTTCATGGTTTTGAAAGACCGCTCTGACAATTATGCTTCCAATGAGCAACTCAGCTTCTTCATGTAGCATTGATGTATCCATAACAACAGTCTGCCCTTCTTCCAGAGCTTTGGTAATATCTCGAACAGTTGTCATTCCAGCGGTATTACTAAATGCACGATTTCTACAATGAAGATTATCATCATTGCCAACATAGACTCCTAGGAAAGTATCAAATTTCCTCTGAAGAACTGCAGTAGTCTGCTCTTGTACACCCCTAAGCTCAGCACCTCTAACAATGTTTTCTATCCACTTTTCCTCAAAATGATTGTAGAAGAGTCTAATTCCTTCTTGCTGAGCCTCACTAAGCTCAACGATTCCTGATAGATCTCTTGGCAATAATGTTTCAAGGTGCACGACAAGTGTGTTCGTTCCTGTAGGAGCGTTTGGCGAATAATACAACAAGTGATGGTCAGATTTTGGATGGTCTTTCAGACCTTGTTTATGCCTTCCGTAATACTCATCATGTGGATCCAAGACAAGTATCCCATACCTATCTTGGTCAAGAATACTCCAAAGCATTACTTTGACAAGATTGCTCTTTCCTCGTCCTGTTATTGCAGGAACTAAGACATGGTGGGGTAATATTTCTGTAGCATCAAGGAAAACATCCACATCAAGAACTTTTGACCCGCTTCTGACCTTTCCTAAATACAGAGGGTTTTTCGGCTTGATTAAGAACTTGAGATGCTCTCCAGAAACAAGCTGCACAGAAGAGAAGAATGTTGGTAGCCCTTTGGGCTTTTTTGTCCCATCACTTGTGATATGTATTAAAGACGCGGCCTCAGCGATGATGTAGTTCCTCAGCTCCGGCTCAAAGAAGGATAGATCTCCCCCGTGGCCCTCTAACTCCATACCTGCAATCATCTCACGGACCGATTTCTGCAATTGACTCCCATAGGAGAGATCATAGACCTTCATTATTGAATATCCATCTTCATCGTCAACTACTAGGAGATCTCCTAGTTCTATCCTTTCACCGCTTTTCTGCCTAATCAAAATTTTTGCAACTTTTCCTGCAATAACCTGTCCCTTAACGTCCATTTGCATCACCCCGCCAACATATCTAACGCGTCATGTGTATCAATTGCTTGTATATACCGTTTGAACTTCTCCAAATTACCAGTTTGTGACAGTTCCGATAATAGCATCGTCCGGTAGCCCTCCATTTCGTTGAATCTAACTCTTCCCTCTCGATCTGCAACCACTAGTCCATATGGATACCCCGGTATCGAAATATCTTTGCTATTTTCAGCCAGCTTCGAGAAAATCTCATTAAAGTCATCGTCAGACAACGATTTAGCTTGGTCTTGATAAATCTCATATCTATAGATTCTATCTGCTACGGAATTGAGTTTAGCAATATAGAGAGAAGCTCTGTGCGTTGGCTCAAAAATATCCACTATTGGATGATAAATCCAAGCGGGGTACGATATTTGCTCCTTTTCAGCTAATAATCTAATGGCGCCTACAAGGGAAAGTCCTGTATCAGTGAATAATGTACAACTTTTAGAAAGCCCTGTGGCAATTGCCCCTGACTTTTTCGCAGCCTCAAAAACCCGATTCACGTATTGTGATTCATTGGGAAAGGCGGCTTGAAGAGTTCCATCAGCTACAAAGATATCTCCTGCTTGGAGTTCTTTATCGATTACATGTCTTGAAAACTCCCATTCTCCAAACCTCCTGGCAATCGAAGCCACCCGCGAGATACCAGCTCTCATATTACCTTGCATGACTGCCCGGTCCATTGAATTAAAAGAAAGATCTCCCTCATTGGGAATATAGCCCGAGTATCTATCATCCAGTGGAATAATAATCGTGTCGTAGAATATCTGTCCATCCCTGAAGTCAGAATAGGTTGCAGAGAAATACTCGATTTTGTTAGGAATGTTTTCTGGTGATACTCTCTTCTTGCCATCAAAGATACAGAAGTAGATGCGGTTAATCTGTATCGAGAAATTAGGAGCTCCTACAATCTCTTGATTACCCCCATCTAAGAAAGCAATCCTTCTATCTGATTCCACACGCTCAATCGGATTGAAATTGTCAGGATTTAGCGGATGCGGATTGTATTGAGATTGGGCAAAAAACGGATTACCTAAGCGGCTTTCCTTTACTTGACTAGACAGTTTTTCCAACATTCGTCTAAAGACGTTGACAGACATTTTCTAAAGCTCCCGAAATTTACAACTACTCCGGATATTCACAATACCCCCCACCACATAAAACAATACTAATTGTATGATTAAATGCCTAAAAAGCTCAGCACACGTTCCTACCGAGTAGAGATGTCACTGAATGAGTGCTTCTAGTGATGATGCTCAGATTTATATAAATTCTGAGCCAAGTCTTCTTGATAGATAGTAGTTAGAGAGAATAATGTGAATATCTGGAATGTGTTTTGATGAAATTAGTAACTATCAATGTAGGTCTGAGTGGGATTGGAAGAGGTTTCGTATTTCCAGATAGGAGCTTTGTATACATTCCATTGGATGCTCCAAATTCAAGATGTAAGAAGCTTCCAAAATATAACACACTTTACTTGAAGGACTACTCGAAATCGCAATTTGCCGATTCGGAAAATCTCGCTGGCTCAACTCTGGGAAATCTAATACCTGAGTTGAAACAAGAGAAAGTCCACAATGATCCTGATTTCGAGGACAAGACATATGGACATGCCAAAAGGGGCTTCGGGTATGAAAAGCTCTTAGGGTCAATGGTTCAAGGAGATATCTTACTATTTCTAGCTACTCTTGATTATATGCCCGTTCGGGGTGAAAAAAGAGTCAAATCAATCAATCCTGAGTGGGGAGCGTATCTCGTTGGATCTTTCAATATTGAGAATGTCTTTTCACATGAACATTTCAATTGCTTATCTGTAAGTAAACAAAAACGATTTCGAAATAATCCACATTATTATTGCAAAACTGGGGCAGACATGTGGATTTCTGGGAAACAAAATAAGCTTGGACTATTCAGAAAAGCTGTTCCTCTCAGCACCTCTGATAGCAGCATTGAATGCATTCCTTTTCTCAGAAAAAACTTTGAATCGAGCGGAGGAAAACCCGCAGGATCGGCTGGGTGGTATCGTGCTGCGTTTGTTTGCAGAAAAAACAGCAAAAGAGTATGGAAGAGAATCGTATCTTTAGGGAATTTGCATATCTATTCTGAATTATGAATATCATCAGTAACAGTATCGTTTCCATATTTTGATAGGAAGCTACAGAAGTGCTTAAGAGGAAATCAAAATCAGACATGTTGGACACGGGCTCGTAGTCTAGTATGGATAGGGCGCCAGCCTTCGAAGTTGGATGTCCCAGGTTCGAATCCTGGCGAGCCCGCCATTGTTCGTTATTTTTGACATCAAAAACCGAATATACTAGACTACACACCATTTATTGTTAGATGGACAAGCTTGAAGGGAATCAAGATGTCCGCCCAGAAACGGCACTGGGCTTGCTTTGTTGAACCTCAAGTATGTTTCGTGCAGCATTCACGTCTGCATGGATTGAAAGACCACAACTCTCGCAGTAGAAGTATTCTCCACCCTTGGTTTCCTCTGTTGAATCAGTCTTTTCCACTCTGACACCGACTTCACCACATTTATGACACTTTTGAGAGGTCCAAGCTGGATTAACAGTCCAAACTCCACCTCTCTTATGACCGAGGATCATGCGACGATACGTCACCCCATCTATCATCAAACCCCATAGATTGGTTGAAAGGTTCCAACTATGAGTTCTCATTCCGCCCTTTCCTTGAAAGGTTCGAAGGTCTTCAAAGTAGATAGTTTTTACTCCATAATGCTCGCAAAACCAAGTGGTTTCTGAGGCGACTTGGTGAGAGATTTCTTTATCGAGGCGTCGGACTTTTTGCCATACTGACTCCATCTCTCGTTCTTTCTTGAGACTTTGAGAGGGAATTTGCAGCCCCGGATGTTTCTTCTCCCAATTATTTCGCTTACGAGCAATCTGTGATAGCAGCACTCTTGCCTGTTGTCTAAGACGCTCTCTTTTCTTGTAGAGTTCATCTAATCCTATCTTTCGCTCCACGTAGGCATCCTCTTTATGCTGAATAGAAACTACAACAGGATATCTAAGACCTCTATCAACTCCAGCGCGATGCTTCCTTTCAATGTGGGATAGCGATTCTTTCAGCAGCTTTTCATCAGGAGGCAAAAATGGAATTAGAAGAGTTACACGATTTCCACTGGCACGTAGTGTTGGTGGAGCGCTTCTTCTTGAATCCTTTAGCAGTGAGATTTCCTTCTTAATCTGTTGAATTCTTTCCTTTGTTCCTTCTTTCCTGACTCGAAGTAGTGCAAGTTCTCTTGAAAGATTGTGAAGTTTGATTGTGTTTAGTAGTTGATTGCTCATCTCTTCGAATTGCGATGCTCTGAAAGCTAGTTTTCGTCCTCTCTCCATGTCACCTTGTTTCAAAGCTTCTTCTGCTTTCTTTCGAGCTCGTTTTGCCTTTCGTGGAAGCCAATTAAGAAATCTGAATCGCAAAGTTTGATTTCTGTAAGGTGAATCGGGAACTCTTTCTTTCTGTGTTACTCCCGGAGGCGTCTTGATGAATAGTATAATCTCATCTTGTCTAACTGGGTCTTGAATAAACCAATAACCTTGTCCTGTACTGTTCTCGGTAGAAGCGGTAAACTCTGTGGTTTTCTTCCTAAACTGTGGAGTATTGAACGGAAATCCCCGTGTGTTCCACTCAGAAATCTGTTTCAGAATTATGTCAGTTGTCTGCGTATCCTGAAAATCGATATCCTTGAGATACAACCGTACTTTCTGTCTTCGTCTTCCTCTTTTTCCTGCTCTTTCAATTGGTTGTTTTTCAATTGAATTCATAGATAGCAAGAAATCGTCAAGTTTTCGCCTCACTTGTCTACAGGCTGAAAGTGCATAGTGATAGCCTGAGGAGTTTTTCTGCCCTCCTGCATCTCTCACATTTCTGATGAGATCAGATGGAATTCGTTTGTTGGATAGAAGACGCGTTAATTCTTTTTCATCACCTTTGAGAATATCCAATGTTGCATTCACAAGCTTCCTTCTTGTGTAATCTGAATGGATGATTCTAGCTGCGGTTTCAAGGACATTGCGATACATTCTCTCATATACCAACTGTCCAAATTTGTTACCTTGTTTCCAATCCAGAAATGTTTCTTCTCTTAGAGTAGTATAACCATGCATACGTGATGCACTTAGCTTTTCTCCAATCTTTTGAGCTCGAATCGGGTGTGAGTATATATCAGTTAGTACTGTGTTTACGGCCTGAGTGAATCTATCAAAATGCAGATTCAGTGTACTAAGGTCGGTGTCGGAACATTTTCGACCTGTATTTTTCAGAACATCTTGTAGAATGTCAATATCTGATTCTTCGTTCTTTGCTGTGAATGTAGAATCAGGTCTACGACCTAACCCCTTTCTAGCTACTACTCGGTCAAAGGAGTTTAGTGAGAATTTCTGGACAAGAAAGGTCGATGATGGGTAATGATAATTATCGTCCATTGTTTGATGCTGTGACTTCGAAGTCATTTGCTCGCGGGAACGACGCCGCGTGTTAGTGGTCATCGACCTTTCACCAGAAGTTTGTCTCTTAGGAGGTATATAAGCCCATACTTCGTATGGGCAATGGTAATTACCAGAGTTATTAATTAGTTGATTATTTGATATTAAAATTCTCAATCTAGTGAACGAAATGGTGAGTAATTTTATATTGTAGTACTCACATTTAGCCCGCAGAATACTAGAATAAATAGTGAGATCCTGAAGAGATAGTGAGATGTTGCAAAGAAGAGGGCGTCCTCAAAAGCCCCTACCAATGCATCCGAATAAGATCATAGCAGACGCTATACTGAAGGGGCTCTCAGCAACACTAGAACTTCAACGAAATATCAAGACTAAGAAGATAGATCATCTCTATAAAAGCTCCAGAGAAACCTGGATGGGTCACAGAGAGGCATATCGCATTACCAATGAACGTGGTGAGGCTGATTTTCAATACATAACAAGTGCAGAGGCTCAACTGCGTGACAATATGTGGAGAATGCTTGTTGAAATAGCAACGAAATATGGGTGCTCTGAGAAACTACGGGTCAAAAACTCCGATGATACCGTTGGTCCCTTGAACCAGCGATTCAATGCGGGGGGTGCTGCTTTCAGGAATTTCTTCATGAAGATGTATCCTATGCAAGATCCCGAGTCATATGGTAAGAGAACGAAACGGATTGGTGAGTCCAGAAAGAAGTTCAGAGTAGCGGGATATCCTGAGTCATGCTATGGCCCAAAGGTCCTCCTCACACATGTAGACCTTGCACCGTTGGACTTTGGAGACGCTATCCGTAGTCATTTGGAATATCTAGAAACCTATTGCTACATCTATGATGTTCCAGTAGCCGATACTCGGCGATATTGTGAACTCTATATGATGCAAGTCCGTCCATTCCTTGACCGTATATATTCAGAGCATAAATGTGGAAAAAAGGGATTCAGGAAAGGATTGGATTCCGTTCTCCATCTATTGAAGGAAGATATCCAGAAGCACTATTCGATACAACAAGAAAAACCAACTGTAACGGACTCGATTGAGTACCCCAGACCTCAATTTTCACTCTCTTTCTTCCAGAATATGATTGATCAAGCAAGAAGTAGAGGATTACAGGACCCTTCGCTTGACGAACTAGAGAGGATAGCAAATAGGGGGTTCGAGGTTGATGACGAACTGAAACTCCCCTGTCTGACCGAGAAGGATGTGGGATACATCTGGAAAAAGGCAGTACGCAGAGCCAAGATACTTGGTTCTCAGATTCATAGAAAAATCTCCACGTTGTTTCCTTCTCCGAGTTCAATCCCTGGTATCATATTTTCAAAAGATGTAGGGGAAAATCAGACCTGTCGGATTGTTTCAGAAGTATCTATTGAAACTCCAAAGGGCAAGGGGAAGATTGACCTCATTCTATTCAAACGAGTGGCGATTGATCGTGGAACAAGGGTAGTGTGGTGTCCCGTCTTTGTGCTTGAGATAAAGACAAAACTTGGATTCTGGCTAACTCTGCAAAAGAGAAGGATTGATTCCGATTCTCGAACGATTCATGGAAAACCATCTCGCGTGGTTGCAGAATTTCCTCTTTTTACGAGGAGTCTGACTGCTGATGAATGGGCCATGATTGTTAATGCGACTCCTATTGAATCTACAAGAAAACAGGTCAAAACTTATGCTGATGCTTTGATTGAAAAGTATAATGAGTGCACAGGGGAAGATGTTCAATCTATACCCACAGGTACAGTATTAGTTGATGCTTCTGAAAAATTAGATGATATCGAACGGGTCCTGTCATCTCTTGTTACCAAATCATATGAGAGTTTACTGGATCAATCTTCACTCCAGCAACGAATTCTTTTCAAAACTGAAGGAACCAACAATATAGCACTCATCACTCACCCTCAAGACGGATCTATTCGCGTTGATGAACCACTACCGGCTCCTTGGACCCCAAGTTATGATCCGTTAGGAATGACAGCTCGGGGTCAGGATAGTTTCACTCTCTATCTATCACCCAAGACTCTGGATTCTTCTGGTGAGTCTGCTTCATGGATAGCAAGATACCATCATGGACTTCAAATGCTACATGAAATGAGGCAGGATAATCCAGATTCGAGAACGGTATGGGTCGACTTAGCAAATGAATTCAATGAACCCTTGTTAGCAGAAGCTAGATTGCGATTACGTCCATACAGCTATAATGAAAATGACATCCAAAAGTCACAACCGGACTATATTCGTGATTTCTTTGAGAGTATTGAGGTCATCGGTATCAAAGATGGGATACTGGATGCCATATTGAATGAACAAGACGTTCATTCAGTATTATCCAATCAAGTTCCTCTTGAGGGAAAAACACACCTGGTAGTAAGTGGCTGGGACACAATTAATGATGTAATTCCCAGTCCTCACAGGAAAAAACAGAATCGTGTGCTCCAAGAAATAATCGATTATCTCAGTCGCACTTCTTCAGTTTCAATAGTCTGGTTTGATTCACCTGTTCCCAGTGATGAGAAGTCAGTTCCATACTCAAGTCGTGTTCTATTGCCATACTATAGCAATTCACCACTGAGTCAAGTAGTTACAAAGATAATCTGGAATGTGCCAGTTGCACCTGAACGGTTTGTTTCACCAGATTCATGGAAACTCCCAGTGGCATCAAGAACTCCAATGCATGATGACATTAGATCGATAATTCACCATACCCGGAATTCACTTTCAGTTGACCTTGTATTGGTTTCACCACTTCATCGTTGGTCAAGAAGATTCGAAAATGGTGGGTTGGGTGTACTTACAAAAGAAAGAGATGTAGATGATGTGGTTCCTAATTCTCAAACTCGAGAAAGAATCAAAGTACTATCGTTTTCGCTAATTCCTTGGCTGGTACGCATATTCACTGATGCGAAACTTGTGGAGGAGCAAGATACTACACTAGGAAAACAATATGCTAGCATACAGGAAGAATTTGATTCAAAAGAAGAGAATGTAGTGCTGACTAATCTTGAATTGAAACCAAGTCAAGAACCAACAATACTTCAAAGAATATCATTCAAGCCAATTGGAGGTAGACTAGGAAAATCCTTTGTGTCTGTTACTGAAGGTGGTATCAATTCGCGGAAACTGTATCGTTCTCCGAATAAGGTGAGAACTGCTTTCAAAGAACATAGACAGTTGGTTTCTGTTGATACTGAGAGATTTTTGTCAGAGGAAAGTCATGGAGTAATATTTGCTGATGATGCGGCTCCCATTTATTGGATTGTTCTTGAGGATCCAGATGACCCGGTTCGTATCTTGATTGGATGCTTTAGAAGAAAGGAATTTTGCAGTGGTGATTTCATTTGGTCAGAGCAGGACCTGGGAGTAGATATGATTGACGAGTTCGGGTATATTCTAGATTCTCCCTCGAGAATGCTGACTTTGGTGAAAGATGAGATTGGTTATGTGTCATGGTTCGCCGATACAGATTCTGATAATGGAGAATATTGTAGTCTACTTGAGTTGATTAGTGGTGGATGGGAGTATACTAGACGCCTTCGGGCCTATCGTGAATTGCCTGTTGAACAGTTGATTCAAAGAGAGAGAACATGTGTCCCCGAACAAACAATCTCGAAACTACAAAGTTTACTCAAAGAAGAACTAGAAAAATGGAAATCTTCTACCAAAGTAAGTATCACTCTGGAAGATGATGATGGATGTTGTTTAGTGAAAATCCCGACCGAAGGTACTACGATTCAAGAGATTCGATTGAAAAATGTGCCAGACATTGTCAGTCTTTTACGATGGCCATTACAAGAGGCGATTCCACTGAGATTAGACTCTGGGCAATATGTAAGATGGGATGTTTTTGGCGATATCAGCTATGGGGCATTCAAAGACCTTCGACCACTTGTGGAAACAAAAACAGCCAGAGATTTGATTGCTTCATTGCCAAAGAGTGTGTCCGAACTACTAGATGTATATCCTATTGTGAAAGTACCCTTTGTGCATGATAGATCATTATGTCCAATTATGAAAGGGGAGAATGAACATAAATCGTGCTGGAGATTTGAGCTTCCCGAGGATTGCCCTGAGGAAGTCAAGTCAAAATTAGAAGGAAATTGGAACAGCAAGGAACTCTATGGTCTTATTGCTGCAAGGACTGTTGGTCCTTATAGTATTGAGATTGTCTTTCCAAAATTGTCAGAGAAGACTGAAAGTATTGTCTATCATGAAGATACATGGATTCGTAGACTCTTCAGAGAGAATGGATTGAGATTGAAATCAATACTGCCAGGTTCATTCACTAGAGTAGAGAATCAGTCATGGGAAGTTACTCTTGTTTGGAGATCTTCAAATGTGGAATGGTTTGCCAAGTCAAAGCTAACTGGACTAAGGTGGAGCGATTTATTTCAGATTCTGAAACTTGATTATAGCCTAACCCTGTCAGAACAGAGGGGAGAGATTCTAGATTTCATAACAGCACGAGTTTCCTTAGAAAGGATTTCCAATTGTCAATTTTTGATTGGAACTATTGAAAGAAATCTTAGGGAGAAAGGATTCTCAGAAACTGAAGTTGTTTGCAGAATAGAGTTTGTGCGAATTGATTCTACGAAGTTTAGGTACAAGGTAGTTTCTGGGAAAGATAATGTGATTCTTGATGTCACACATGTTCTTGATGGCTCCTTTACGAAAGATGAAGAATTGGATATGATGCAGATTTCACTTTGGGAGGGTGAACTCTCTAGCTACAATATCATTAATCGTGAGGAATTTCTCGAGGAATTCTCGAATTTCTTGGATTTATTGGAAACCTCATAATTCAGTAGAGAGTACCGTAGACACATTTTTCAATAGGTTATCAGACTCTCAAATTGAGTGGGTGTGTGGATTAAAGGAGGTAATGAGTTTGCCAAATTCAGAAAAGGGTATAGAGCTTCTAGAGGAAATCCTGTTACTATTACGACTACAATTATGGCCAAAAATTAGAATGGACTTAGAAAAAACGTTTACAACAAATGATGATATTATTGCATTTCAAAACAGTGATGGGCAATCAACCAGAGAGATTGCGGAAACTTGTGGTTATGGAAAGGATAAGATAAACAGTCTTTGGAAAGAGTGGTATCTAAAAGGTCTAGGTGATATGATAGAAACAAAAGGTGGAGGAAGTAGGTTCGTCCGAAGAATCTCGCTTAGTAACTTTGGTTTCGAAATCAAGAGTTAATCAAGATAGGAGTGATCAATACAATGCCTGAAAGTGATGAAGTAGCAGAAGATATCAAGAAAATCAAATGGCGGCTGGAGTCAATTGATGCGTCACAGATATTGATGATCAAAGCTGATAGAAAAAAGTATCTTGATGTAGTAGAAGGTGTTTTTGGACGTGCAAGGAGAAGAGTGACAGTTTATCGAGAAATAGATGGTAATAGATCTCAAACGGAACTTGCATCAGATATGGGAATGGACGAGAGCAATCTTTCCAAAGTTCTAAGAATATTGCGTGATGGAGGCCTTATAGAAGTCAAACGAATCGCAAGAGATGGAAGTACAGTATATATGAAAACTAAATGGCATAGAGTATTGTCAATAGCAAAGTGGTTGGATGAAACCTTTGGGAAAGAGGAAGAATAGGTTGCTTGCTGTTTCTACTAAACGTCGCATTCAGTCTATTGT
>JARGGA010000471.1 GCA_029210805.1 Candidatus Thorarchaeota archaeon | reverse complement strand
GATGGTCAAGAATCCTATATTGACGATCCCGCTTATACTCTATTCGTTAGAATCTTTATTCTCTTCAGAAGATTCTACACCTTCAACATCCTCAACAATTTCCTCTTCTTCGTCTTCTTCGGTTTCGTCATCTACGACTTCAAGAACCTCTTCATCAGGTTCATCATCCACTTCATCTTCAGGGATTGTCATTTCTCCTTTTGGAACACTAGGAATTAGTTTCATCACATATGGATATCCAAAGAAGAGGCTAACGACAGCCAAAAGAATTGTTACAATAAGCGCACCAGTAGCTCCAAACCATATTGCAGGGTTGACCCAGAGATCAGCAATTGAGGTTCCCAAGGCAACGCGCTGAATCCACATAGGTATCGTGAATGCCAGTGGTAGGCAGATCACAACTAGGAGGATAATAGACGCAATAATCTCGGCTGTATAAACCAGTATTCGCTTCAAAGTACTATCGACTGCTTTTCTTGCTGTTGCCAATTCACTCGCTCCGACCGATGCGGACAATGATATGCCTTAAAATGTTTCCTCAGAATGAATGGGGCAAAAAGGGACAGAGGGGCCCACGATAAAACAGATGGTTTGAGAGAGATGATGATGTAGCGGTAGTGAGCCCCGCTATATTATCATATGTTATAATATAATATAAGTGTATTGAGTACTCTTTATTTCGTTCGAAGTGGACACATTAAGTAAAAACGATCAAGTAATTTGTGAAAAAAGAGATGAATTGGTAAGAAAGAGGGAGAGAGAGTGGCTTGGGGTCTTAAACAGGAAGGAGGAGAGAGAGAAATTTGGGCAAGAGAGAAATTCGACCCCCAAGCCTCTCTGCTTAATACTATAATTAAATTTGTATATAATACAATCTAGAATAGAGAATGAAATTACTAGATATTTATTGTGATTTTCGCAATTTAATCAATCCAATTCTCATACTTATTTCCATTAATTGCGAATATCTCAGATAAGAATATGTTGTTTTGCGACCTTAACAAGATTTATATGCGAACCGTGTTCGATATAATTTGAAGTGTTGAGGGGCGTCACTCCTCCTGAAAACACATCCTCTCCTCCTCAAGCAACCAAGCAAACTTTTTGGCGCCCCTCGCTCCTTCAAACGGATTTTTCAATGCTCATTTTGTGGCAATATCTACAATGATTGGAGAAGTGCCATGAGAAAATACTTCGATCATGAAAGGGCTGCTCGATTCAGCAACCTTTGTCCATATCCTCTCATCCCTCCGATAATAGCTGTATTCCACGTTATCGTGTCGGATTTCGATTATGGATTTTGAAGGCAGTGTATCTATCTCAGCAATTGCTAGAGTATACTTCATTGTTCCTTTTCTTCGAAGCGGTGTAGAGAGATAGACACGAAATACATCACGGCCCAAAGAAACGAGATTTGCAACATGAGGGCGGTCAACAGGATTCCAGTCTTTGGGCATTGGTGGCGTACGACAAGAAAATGCACCATTGGCAGACTGTAGTACTAATAGCGTGCCCTCATCAATCATAGCAGTTCAATATCCTTGTATGGGTGTGTAGCGGCGTTAATTACACTATATCTCAATGGGATATAAAATAATGCAGTTTAACGCACAGAAAATCGCTACCTCAGAAATAGTGAATAAGGGAGTATTTTGAGCGATTCCAACATGAGTGCAAACGAACTATTACATCAGCGACACTTATTTTGATACACAAAGTACTTGAATGGTAGGATGCAAAAAAATAGGCTGAAATCTTAACAATCGGTCATTCAATCGGTGAATCCTTCTGACAAGCAGAAAGAAGGGAGGGTATCTCTCGAAGGGAAGCAAGTACCCTTTCAGCACCAGCGGATTCCAAGTCTTGTGCCTTCGTTTCTCCGGTAGAAACGCCCCAAAAATGCATACCCGCTCGAGATGATGCGACTCCATCTATTACAGCATCCCCCACATACACAGCCTCATCCACCTTTATACCGAGCTTTTCAATAATATGGATTAGTCCATCCGGATATGGCTTTGGAGTAGGTGATTCGTGTCTGGTCTGTATAACCTCAAAGAGCTCCTCCAAAGGGAGTTGTTTCAAAATGATGTCTGTCGCGTGACGACTATTATTTGTAAGAATCGCTGTCCGGATGCCCATCGATTTAATAGCTTGTACACTTTCCAATACACCATCCATAAGATGAGCATGTTTTGCAGAGGTTTTTTCATGTTTGGACATTAGAACATCCAATTCTTGCTGCATTACATCCCATTCCTCTTGTGACAGCCCATTGGTGAGAAAATGTTCCTTTGCTTTTGCAGTAGAGCTTGAGATTCCATCTGCGGGTTCAAGTAATTCTGGCGGCAGACCCTCATTGATGTAGTAATTCTTTGCATCATCACGCATGCGCTCAAGCGGCAAATCAAGCTGTATAATCGTTCCATCAAGATCAAAGATTACAGCTTTGAACATTTCTATTCACGACGCAGTGAATTTCATCCTGCACTTAAGCCTAGTTATCCTGCAAATCGGCATCCCACACATTATGCACGAACGTCAAAACCTTATCCACAACAAGAGATAAAGAATTCAAATAGAAGTGACCCTCCGATTCAACATCAAATGATTCAACAGAGCCACCAAGATGCATAAAAATGCGCTTCATGTCTGAAAACGGCACCATTCTATCATTTTTGCCATGGAACAGTAGAGAAGGGCAAGATATCGTAGAAAGATCATC
>JARGGA010000470.1 GCA_029210805.1 Candidatus Thorarchaeota archaeon | reverse complement strand
ACCCCCACTCTTCATCATCAAGCGTTCGCTTCCAAGCATAGAATACAGGAGTAACTGTACGTTCTTTCTTGCGTTTGAGCTGGAATCCATAGAGATTGAAGTCGAAGGCGGTCTTGGTTTTCACTTCGAGAATCATGACTGGTGTCCAGAGTATCTGGCCCTCTACATCTCTTCTGACAAAGATGGTCAGGTCTATCTTCCCAGAATGCTTTGCTACTGGGAGTTCTGCCGCAACCAGGATTGGCGATAGTGAGTCCAGTAGTTTGTCTCCTGAGAAAACTACTTGCCGCAGAGAAGCAGGATGATGAAGGTCAGAGAATAGGATTCTGTGCCATTCATTCCCCTGACGTTGACTGAGAGCCTGAATCTGATCAACGAGCTTCTCTATATCTCGATAGACCACACACCCTGACTTTAGATCAAGAGAGTCAAGAAGTTCAAGAAATAGGGAACGTTCAACTAGGTCAGGAGTCTTTGTTACATGGGTCATTATCCTCTCACGTATCTGTTCGAATGGTGTCTTCTCATCTTTGAAGTCTAACGAGTTAATTGTTGTGAGGTCAAGCATCTTCTGTAAGGCAACTTGTGTTGTCTTGTCAGAAGGTTCCTTCAACTGGTCGGTGATCTTCTCCCTGATATCTTCTATAGTCTGCTCAATATCATCTTTGTCAGTGATCAAGGCAGTATCTAGATGGTCAAGGAGTCGTAGTAAGAACTCTCGCTCTTTCACGTCAGTAGACTTTTCTAACTGATTGATTGCTTTTCTACGAATCTCCTCTAGGGAAATACTAGTAGTAACCTCTCCATGTTTTTGTGAAATTCGCTGCCGGGTCCTGCTTTTCTTCCTGTACAGTGACCGAATCTCAAGCACAATATTTCTGAGTTCATCGTCAGCATTAGGGTTGAATGACCGTCGTCCCTCCTTCCCATCAGTGTACACCCAGTCGAGGAATGGTCTTAGTCGATGGATGAGGAGGCGGATATATCGGTGAGCCTCTAGCATTGGTACATGATAGATGAAACACTGCCTACAGAGTTCAACACAGTGAACCCTAATCATATCTACAAAGTCCATTCCAGGTAATGTAGGATGTGAGAGGAAGATTGGTGTGTCCATCCCCTTCTCTATGTACCCATATCTCCAGTAAATTTTCGTTGCGTCATCAATCGTTGCATTATCCGCCTCATTCTTGGTGAAGATTTTCTTAGAACCATCTGAATATTCTCGAATCTGGAATGCCAGTGGAGGTGGGAATGGATAGAAGATCATGGCAAGATCTCTCAGACGTGCTCCTGCATAGTTGAGCAATGCATTGAGAGGACCCACTGAGCCTTCAAGCCAGCTGTAGACTCGTTTGGACTCCTGATTTCCATATCCCTTCAGGCTAGTCCAGAGGAATTTTAGGAACTGCCCTCGCATGTTTGATTCTGCATTCTGTATAGGAGAAAAACAATTGAGTTCCTCCACCGACTCCTTGGCGGCATTCCATATCTTCTCAATACTTCTGTAGAATCTCTGAGTCTTCTTATTTACTCGACGTTTGATGATGCGGACCAGTGACCCTAGACCTAGGGATATAGCTGAACTGAGAATAACACTTGGAGTGTTGGATTTTCCTCTCCTTCCTTTCATCAATTGCAACAAATTTCACTTTAACACATATAAATTTTACTGTAGTAATTTAAAATTAACTTATAATGCCCGAAATGTAATATTGGACCTTTATAATGCTTAGAATATAAAATAAAGGAATTAAGCTTGATAAGTATATAAACACCTGTGTGTTAATATAGGATGTGGAGAACAATGACTCAAGGAGAAACGACAATGACTGAGAATATCCAGCGTCAACTCTGGAAGCAGAAGCGTGTAAAAACGCAGAAGCAAGATAAAATGGTTGACAAGTATATAAACTCTTCAAAATCCTACCTCGTCGAGTCGTTTGTTCTGAACTCTGTTGACAGAATTATATCCAAGAAGAGAAAAGGACGAAATCCTGACCCGTCTTATTCCTCGTCACAAACATCGCAACAACAGGTATTGAAGGAGGTAACAAAAGGTTCAGGGCGAAAAGTTACAGAGATAGACCTTCTTACTATTGGAATAATCTTTGAGAGATACACTCAAACAGTGAATCTCTTACTATCAAGAATGTACGAAAGAAGTCCTCGCGCTCAATCTCTTGGTCAAAAACTATCTACGTATAAGGGGCGAGCATATACACTTCTCAGGAAGGAGAAAGACCTCAATTACCGGCACAATCAAGAGATCAAGGACCTCGTCTTTGAGAGACTCTATCGTAATGCCCTTGAACATGCTGGAAGAACCCTTCTGGCAGACTGGACACGAAGGGAACTCTTCACTAGCGCGATCGAGGTACTTAGTGTTGCGTCTGATGATGTCTTGACATTACTTAGAAGAAAGCGAATTTCTTCTGAACTGGTCCGAAGAGTACGTGATGCGTGTGAGTCCACCAAGAACAACGGCACTGGGTTTCACTATACCCTTGGGGTGCTAAGGCAACTCAGACTCGCCCTTGACAAGTGTATCATGGATGAGAATAAGGTCACGATAACATGGAGGGGCCGACAGCGCAAGTATGTTGCATCCCTTCTAAAAGACACTTCTCCTGAAAAGCAACGAATCTTAGACTTCATGACAAAGAAGGTAACAGAGTGGAACGATAATGGATACCCATTCACCATCCCCTACTTGAAGAGTCATAGT
>JARGGA010000469.1 GCA_029210805.1 Candidatus Thorarchaeota archaeon | reverse complement strand
TTGAGAAGCAATTGCTCCGCGTAAAATCAGTTCCAAGATTGCTCGAGTTGGTGACACCTGGATTTGACCCGACAAGAGACCCTGACCTGACTTTAATAGATACTATATCCACTGGGAAATTATTCCAAGGGCGAAGTGTGGATTCTATTGATATTCCTGAAAATTTCAAACAACTACTAATTGAAAACGGGTTTGATACCCTTCTTCCAGTTCAGGAACTCGTTATCGATGCCGGACTCCTCGAAGGAAAAAATCTACTTGTTGTATCTTCAACTTCATCTGGTAAAACTTTGATTGGAGAATTAGCTGGTATTCCTCGAGCAATGTCTGGAGAAAAGATGATCTACCTATCTCCACTGGTTGCTTTGACAAAC
This sequence comes from Candidatus Thorarchaeota archaeon, assembly GCA_029210805.1. GTDB lineage: Archaea > Asgardarchaeota > Thorarchaeia > Thorarchaeales > Thorarchaeaceae > MP5-2226. Next base: position 2,358 of record JARGGA010000469.1, on the reverse strand, counting down.
GAAAAATACGAAGCCTTTCGCAAGAGATACAAAAAGTTGGAACTGAGAACTGGAATCAAAGTGGGAATGTCCCGACTTGATGTTGGTAATGAAGGGAAACCCATAGTTGATACAGATGTTCAGAAGGCCGACATTATTTGTGCCACCTATGAAGCGCTTGACCTTCTCTTTAGATCTGGTGAAGCAAAGAAGCTGGGAAAGATTGGAACGATACTAGTTGACGAGATTCAAAATCTGGCAGATGAAGAGAGAGGTCCTGAATTAGACGGTCTATTATCGCGCATGAGATTCTACGCTCCTAAAGCTCAGATTCTTGCACTCTCAGCAACTGTGGGCTCACCAGACAAGCTTGCCAAAGATCTGAAATTGAAGCTTGTAAATTACACTGGACGTCCCGTACCTCTAGAAAGACATCTTGTTTTTGCCCGAAGTGATGAAGACAAACAACATATCATCAGAAGACTTGTCAAAAACGAATTTCGCCAAGTAAGTTCTGCAGGTAATCGGGGACAGTCAATTATTTTCACCTTTTCTCGAAGACGTGCACACTCTCTAAGCGAATGGTTGAACGAGAATGGCGTAAGGAGTGTTGTTTACCACGGAGGACTCTCATATGGTGAACGAAGGAGCATTGAACATTCATTCAATAAGCAGCGACACGAATGTGTCGTCACGACCGCAGCCCTTGGGGCTGGTGTAGACTTGCCTGCATCTCAAGTAATATTCTCAACACTAGCAATGGGCGCAGATTGGCTGTCAACTGCAGAGTTTGAACAAATGCTAGGGCGTGCAGGGCGACTAGGGAAACACGACAAAGGCAAGACGTACATGTTAGTGGAGCCAGATCGAAAGTATCACGGTGGACAGGATAAGAACGAAGATCAGGTTGCGGCTGAATTATTAGCAGGGGTCGTTGAAGATGTTGAGCCATTTGCTGATCTTGAACGCAGTGCAGAACAACTGCTTGCAACAATCTGCTCCACCGGCCTGGTAGATCTGAAAGATGTTGCACGCGCATACCTCAGGATGCTCTCTAGATCTGTTCCTCCCTCAGATGCACTAAAGCACTTGGTAAAGAAACACATGATTCGAGTGCAGGAAGGAGGTGCTCATCCTACAGAGCTTGGAATCGCCACCGCCTTATCATTTTTGACGCCTTCTCAAGGATTTGAAGTGGCAAAAATGTCGCGGAAACAAGATGTCTTGGATATTGCAATACAGCTTGATTCATTTGAGAATATCTACATGACAAATCGTCTGCAGGGGGAAATCAATGCTGCATTCAAAACTCATATGCCCACTCGTCTATTCGCAGGCGTCTTCTCAGATCTTGGGAGTTTACGGAACCCGCGGAGTGGAGCTGCACGACTTCCAAAATGGGTGTTCGAAGTATTTTCAAGATGGACCCGAGATTTCTTCAATTGTGGTTGCAGTCTTTACCCCGAGTGTGATCATGGAAAGATTGCTGTAGGACGATGGATAGTTAAAAAGAGAAAAGAGGGTTACAATCCCATAGGAATCGCCCAACGACTTCAGAGGGAATATGAGCTGTGGGCTTATCCTGGAGATATTTTCAGTTGGTTGGACTCACTAATCCACAATCTAAAAGCTGTTCAAAGAATCGCTCGTGTTGGTGGCGCAACTGATTTGAACGAAGAAATAGAAGAGCAAATCTCTCGAATTGAAAGACCTCTTGAAGAACTCAAAAAGGAAGAAAAAGCTGCTAAGAAACAAGCAGCCAAAGAAAGGACGAGCGACGAGGTAACTACTGAATAGGTTTAATGTTTCTCTTCGTTTGCAAACTCAAAAGTGACTCGAATATCCCCAAGAATATCTGGGTCCACAGTATCAATATTCAAATCAATCCAACGATGTAAGTCTCTTCTAATTTCTTCCTTAGTTGTAACTGCAGTAGGCAAGAGTGGACGCTCTTGGGAAATAAGTTTGAAATGTGTTCCACCGCATTTGCATGTCCCATCAAGCACGGTATCAATATCATCTAGTTGGTTGCCACATGTTCTGCATACAAAGAGCATTGCTAATCACTACTGGGAATGACTCAGAATGTATCTATGAGGTTTGGTACTCTTCACGTATTACTAACTCGGTAGTTACCCACATAATTATTCTACAAAATCAATAGCAACCAGATAATCACAAGGCTTAGGGCCACAATGAAGAGAATTCCCTGCGTTCTTCTGCTGAAGCCCCATGCAATTGGAATCGGGCCAATAAACACAATGCCTTTTGATGTTCGTTCACTTGAATCACCAGAATTTTCAGTTTCTTTGAATTTCTGAAGTATTCCAAACGCTACCAAGATAAAACCAACAATAACCATTCCCACAGCGACAATAA
>JARGGA010000468.1 GCA_029210805.1 Candidatus Thorarchaeota archaeon | reverse complement strand
GCCGCATTTGCATCTCCAAACTCATTATGAGATATAGTCACATTGTCAGAGATACCACTGAATACACCTCTACCTATACCAGATGTCATGGTATTCAAGCTTACATTGGCTCTATGTGATTGATCAATAACGACCGCATCATCTGTGTACTCAAACGAATTCGATATAATATCTGAGTCATTAGATGCATCTAACACAATACCGTCATCACCATTATGTGATAAGACAGAATGTGTAACTGATAGGAATGGACTTGAGAAAGCAAGAATGCCATCACCAGATGTATCGTTCACAAGGATTTGATAGAATGAAACTTCATTACTTGAATAAACGTATATTGTTTGTGAACCTGCATTATCGGAGAACACGGAATCTGTTACTGTGATATTCTCACAAAAATACATGGTCATTGCACTATATTCAGATGTAATATCAGCATCTTGAATTACTGAATCATTACAGTTGTATAATTGTATTCCGTAGTCTCCTTCAGTAGACAATAATCCATCGGCAAAGAAGAAGTTGCAATGGCTGACAGATAATTCCGTTGAGGAAATGTGAAACTCAACATTGTATAGATTGACATAATCCGAGTATGTTATTACCAAATCCTGATGAGGCCAGTCGGAATCAAATATCGATTCGCCAATTACTGCGGCTTTGCTTGCGTTTATCCAAACGGCGTTGTAAGAAGTGGAGTTGTACAGTGAATGATAGAGGTTCAAATCAGTTGCCTCATTCGCATACAGACAGTAATCACCAATTGATTCAACATGCACATAATGTATGTATGTTCCATCTGCATTTACTGCTTCAATTCCTCCACTCTCAGACATTATAGTAATGTACCGAATTGTAGCATGAGATACGTTTTCAATTAGAATGCTCGAACTACTAGATAGTTGTCTCAAGAAGCAATCCTCGATTACGAAGTATTCATCAGTATTAGTGATCTTGATGAGATAATCAGCATAATCATACGTGATGTTCAATCCTGATATGACGAATGGGTCTACATCAGTTCCTGATCCAGGCCAACCCTGAGTCACAAAATCCGCATCTTCGTCAATTACGATTGGAACATGTTGTGTATAATCCTCTGGGTCCAATCGAGAACCTGCCGATTGAGTAATCGCTTCAGTTGTATTGATTTGTGCTATGGTATCTTGTGCAAATGGTATGCTCGATACTATCACAAATGGCTGTGCGAGTAATAAAACAAGAATTGCGAACATGAATGGTTTCTTTTGCATGTCTCCTCCTCCGGGACTTGGTCGATGTTAACTTATAATCCAGTCTGTCGACCAGTTATTAGCTTTCTCCTAAGCTATTTCAGACTGTTTCATCACCTTTAACGTTATTATTCAGATTTAACCCTTCGCCAGATATGCAAAAATGGTAGGAGCCAAGATCTAAAAAGAAAGAGGTGTTCTGAGCTTCGTGCTCAGAACGTAGATTTAGTATTCTCTAGCCTGAAGAAGTTCGCTTTTTCATGAAGTAGATAATCGCGATCACCACTACAACCGCTCCTATTACAACAACTACTATGATAATTAGAAGCCAATCTACTATGACAGGTTCATCTAGAGGTATCACTGGAGTGACTGTGACGTTCACTGAATCCGTAGCAAAGTTGCCACTGGTATCGTAGACCGTTACGGTGTACAAATAGACTCCTGGTGCGAGTCCATCGACATCAAATGCGATTCTTGAGCCGCTCCAATCATCAGTTTTCAGAGTGGTTCCGTTAGACACAATCTGATAGGAATCCGGATTGTCATCCCTCGGGGTCCACACGATTGCATTACCTGTGGTTCCTTCAAGGTAGACTAAATCCGCAGGACTATCGATTGTTGGATCTTCAGTGTCAGCAATGACGAGTATGAGAACAGTGTCTGTTGCAGAATTGCTATCCACATCGTAGATGGTCATCACGAGAGTGTGTTCGCCCTCCTCAATCTCATCAACGTCAATTGATATCACACCTGTACTCCAAGTTCCTGATCTGAATTCAACATCGTCGACGGTGAGCACATAGGTGTCTGGGTTCAGGTCAGAAACAATCCACTCAACAGTCTGGCCAGTTGCATCAACATAGAACTCCGCGTTTGGAGGGCCATCGATTTCAGGTGGAGTATCATCGTACACATGAACAATTACCGTATCTGTGACGAAATTGGTGTCAATGTCCCACACGGTGATAAAGACAATGTGAGTTCCGTAAGCTAACCCATCAATGTTCACGGTCACATTTTCAAAGTTCCAGGCTCCAGAATCCCATGTTTGAGAATCGATTGTCACTATCCAATCACGTAAGTAATCATCAAAAGGCAACCATGTCAAGAAGTTCCCTTCAGACCCCTCTGCATAGTAGACATCTTGAGGACTATTGACAATTGGATATGTCGCGATGAATTGCATGGGATACCTGTCTTGGGACGAACCTCCTCCAGCAGGGATGTCATATGCACCAGTTCCGCTGTAGTCATCCCAATAATTCCCAGTGTCCATACCGTCATCCCAGAACTGCGTGTTGTCATCGAATCCGTTTGCCCAACCACTGAGTGCGATTGTATTCCCTGAGATTTCAGTTACATCAGCAAGAGAACCAATACTGATCCCATAGAAGTAACTCCAAAGAATGGTGTTATTTGCGATGACCCAATCATCAGCATAATCCAGTTGGATTCCATATCCGTTGTCCTGCATATAATTGTCTGTGATTGTTGCGTTGTGAGCT
>JARGGA010000023.1 GCA_029210805.1 Candidatus Thorarchaeota archaeon | reverse complement strand
GAGATATCTCTGGAACTTGAGGAAGATGACAACCTTGACCTAATTGAAGGAGATGCAAGACGGATTCACATGATGCTTGAGCGCTTACCAGTATCTGATGAAGCGAAGGGACGTTACTCTAGCCTTCTGATGCTCAGGAAGTACGTCTATGCGATGCCTCCCAAACAATTCCTCAAGATGTTCTATGGGAAATATGTGAAAAAATACTTCAACGTGGCAGACATGCGCCGTGCATTCCCTGAGATTTCCACAAAGGCTACTCGCGTTCTTCAGATTGCTACGAAACACAAGAAAACGCTTATACTCACATCTTATCTCGAGATGGTTTCACAGGTTCAAGAGGTTCTGGAAAAAGCTGGCATGTCTGTGCTGACAGTCACTGGTCAGACAAGAGACAAGGGTGCGATACTCAAAGAGTTCAAAGAAGATGAATCGATATCCGCGTTGATTCTCTCACCTGTTGGTGAGAGAGACTTGGATATCCCTCAAGCCGAAGTAATGGTAATCTGCGACACCATCAATACAAGCAAAACAATGTACCAGAAGGTGAAGCGAACAAGAGGAGGTCTTGTCGTACTTCTAGCCTATTCTGGCACATCTGAGGAGCATAAAGTCAATCGACTGATGCAAAGGATTCTTGAGAGATATCCATGGTCAACCGCAGTTATGGCTCCAACTCTAGAGTTTTGACTATCCACTCACAAAGACTCTTGAAAACAGGTCAAAGATTGCCTGATGATAGATTGGATTTAATTGTCCATAAACATAGTCGCAGAGGTTTATGAATTCCAATGTCCGAGCTTCAGCATCTACTCCAGTACCTAGAATCTTCTTCGTAGACTTTAACAGTTCTCTGCTCATACCTTTGCCAGTCTTCTCATCCTCAAAGATTTCTGAAGATTCCGCTTCAATTCGTTGAATATGACTCTTGACACGGATATCCGCAAGCTTGTCATTTCCAAATGATTTGATTAAATCCATTAGAACATCAAGGACTCCGTTATGAAGACCACCTAGCAAGGCTTCGACTTCATAAGCCGTGAACTTAACCTCTGAACCAGATGTTACAACCTTCCACTTGAGATCGCTGAGTCTTTGTATACCCAGTGATTTTCCTGCAACGGATAAATTCTGCTGGAAGAAACGACTATTGATACTGGATTTTACTGCTGTCTTTAAGAGAGCAGCTTCATAGAGTTTCAATGGTATGCTGCTCCCGCCATTTTGAAGATTAAGGCAGGTTCCTTGGTCAGGTTTGACTTTCTGAACATAATCTGAAGGCGGTGCAACTTCCACAGCTGGGAGGTGTTTCAGAGTTTCAGAGAGTTCCCTGATCTCCTTTTCAGTGCAGATATACTTCATTCCATCACCCGCGAGTGTAATGGAACCGGAATCGGAACGTTCGAAATCAATCTTATTTCCCTTACCGGTGTTTGTGGTCTTTTTGTAAGTCTGCTTGTAGCTTCTAGCAGTTTGAGCTAGTTTGTCTAGGGCGGCGGCTATCATGTGAGCTTCGCCGTACCCGAGAGTTATTTCCTGATCTCCCTCAGTTCCTTTTGCAATTCCGAGAGCACCATCAGTTCTTATCTTAACGTACACACGAATCACCAAGATTTGACGTGTTATGAGCGTACAAAACTATTCCGGCGATGCCGAAGTATAGAACTGAGAGCTTAAGTACGACCTTTTTTATTGAAATATCCGGTGCATTGCATGGGAAGATATCTATCAATAATCATTCTACTGTCCTTAATTCTTATGCCCTACGTTGGGGGAATCGGAACTCACACAGGTTCAATCACATCAGATGTAGATTTCATCGTATCTAATGTAGTGGACTTTGAACGAGGACCAACAGTGAACCTTGTGACGAATAATTCTGCTACGATATTTTGGCGAACTGATACGCTTACAGATGCCACAATTAACTATGGGGTTAATACTAGCATCTTAGAGAGTGCATCGAACTCTACACTTGACACTGACCATCTCATTACTCTGAATGGGCTTGAAATGGATACCAAGTATTACTACAAGGTGTCATCAGGTGGAGATGAAAGTGAAACATACTACTTCTACACCGCACCTGCGGATGGTGAAGAATTTCGTCTTGTTATTGCTGGAGATAACCGACCAGATAGCACAGTCCACCCTGTACAGCCAGAAGTATTCTCGGAAATTGCTGATTTGATTATTGCTGAGAATCCCCATATGGTAATTCTGCTTGGTGACTTTGTATATCAAATCACATCTTCAGATGCAGCTAATTTGGCTGCCTGGAAGCTTTTCACAGACATAACTGATCGCATGGGTCATTATGCTCCTGTTATTGGCGTTATCGGAAATCACGATACGGGAGTATCCAGTGGTGTATATCTCACCAAATATTTCCTAGATGCCTTCATTAATACTGGTGAGCATACTACATACTTCTCCTTCGATTATGCTGGAATTCATTTTACAGCACTTGACACAGAGGAAGAAGATCTTGAAGGTCGTATAACCGGTACTCAGCTCGATTGGTTCACTCAGGATTTGAATGAGAATGAAGGAAAAATGAAGTTTGTTCTTGCACATCGTCCACTCTATTCCACAACTCACATCGGGAGTTCATTAGATGTGAACCCCGAGGAGCAAGCTGCTCTGATAGCACTCCTTGAAGAGAAAAATGTCACACTTTTTGCAGCTGGACACGATCACTCATACAGCCGATTAACCGTAAATGGCGTTGTTCACCTTATATCAGGAGGTCTAGGAGCTCCGAGCTACAGTAGTTCTTGGGGCGATGATATATTCCATTATGTAATGACAACTGTGAGTGAAAATTCTGTAAATTTCACTGTAATCAATTCAGATGGATATCTACATGATCAATACATTCTGCCCTACGATGGACCAATCGAAATCGTAGACAGAATTATTGCAAACACAAGCTCCAAGCCAATTGGTACAGTTCCTGTTATTCTCTTTAGTGAAGTGCCTACAACCAAGTACTACTCCTGGGATGGAGTTGCAAACACTACTGAGATTACTGGGCTGCCGGGACCTGAAGGAGCACATACTCTTGATGTGTATGCTGAGAACGAAGACGGTGTCTGGAGTTCAGCGCGTTTTGTCTTTACAACCATAGTTCCCGATACAGGCGGGTCTACAACGCAAACACCTCCTCCTGATGGAGGGTTGGATATTATGCTAGTAGTTGGTATAACTGGTATCGTAGCTGTGATTGTGGTTGTGGGTATCATATTCAAAACGAAAAAGAGATAGAATGAATTAGCCTACAAATATTGATTGCAAAGGGTCTTCGGACCCTCTGCATTTCTACAGACTAGAGTGCATCATTAACATCGAATGCTAATTTGCCAACTTCCTTTGTTGTAAGAGAAACACCAATTTTGTGTTCTCCTTCAGGAAGCTGTTCACCCTTGATGTAGATCACAATTTCCACTCCTACTTTGATGGGGAATGTTTCACCGCTTGCTAGTGCAGTTGCTGCGAGTTCTTCACCGTCAGAGCTTATAGTGGTTGCATCCAGTGGATATTCTGTATCATTAATCTTGAAGGGATCCATGGCAATTGCGGTTCCTGGAGATAATGAGTTCTTTATTTTAAATTGAAAGCCGTCATCGACGTTCTCAAGTGAGCCCTTGACATACAATTTCTTTAGCAGGAACGATGGTATCTGCATTATTTTTTCCTCCAATACATTGAAGTAACAACTGGCAAACTGAGTGATTCAGCATTTATTTGTTCCGAAGGCCCCTTTTCTACAATTTATCGCGCAAAGGTAATAAGCGGTATTCGTTCCTAGCTTGTTGAGTTCGAGTACTTCAGAGGAGTAAGAACATTGCAGATACCCGATTTCCCGGATTTCTTCGATATATTCAGTCTGTTCCAATCATTCTTCATAATTGTTGCAGTCATATCCGTGCTCTTTTTCATTATCGTTGTCGTGGTAATAGTGAAAATATGCAGACAAGGCGCTACTGGTATGAGCGGAGGATTTGTTATTGAACCACCTAAATTTGTAATCCCTGATAGGTATCAGGGACGTACTAGGTCTGATGGCACCGAGATGAAGATGGTTCGACTGCCCGATCGTTGCCCATCATGCAACGCTTCTCTATCCCATGAGGGAATTGATTGGGTTGGACCATTAGAAGCACGATGCAATTACTGTGGCGGGACCGTTAAAGCTCGCTTCGAATCTGTATAGTTAGGATGTATTACCCCGGAAGTATAGGAACTTTTGACCAATTAGTGTCGAAATAAACTAGGATGAACGCCTCAATGACTCACATGTACGAAATCTGCAGCGATGGAACTTCAGAAGCAGTGGAAGTGAATCGTGAGAAACTCAACTCAAATGGAGTCTACTGCATTGTTGATGATTCCAACAAAAGCATCTTTCTATGGAAAGGGCGAAATTCTGATGTTCGCAAGAAATTTGCGGGCGCCCAAGCTGCATCACGTTTGCGTAACGAACAAGGCAATGGTTTCCGAGTAAGACCTCTTGATGAAGGAGAGGAACCTGCAGACTTTCTAATCTCTGAAGAATAGTAACGTTCAATCCATAACATTCTATAACACCTCATTCCTTTTTTCCAAGTAGAGGTCCTTCTATTGAAAGCATTGATCAAGACTGCTCGTGGTGTCGGTAACATCGAACTTCGCGACATTGAGAAGCCTACTCCTGGAAGGGGAGAGGCTCTGATTGAGGTTGCTGCATCAGGGATATGCGGCACCGATATGCATATTCGTCAGGACCATTCATTCTATACTCCCCCAGTAGTTCTGGGGCATGAGTATGCGGGTACTGTTGTTGAAGTGGGCGATGGAGTATCTAACATCCACGTTGGGAATCGAGTTACATCTCCTGCAACCCAGTATTGTGGACAGTGCTATCAATGCAAGAATGCACATGTCAATCGTTGTACAGCTGAGAATAAGAAAATCTTGGGCGTTTCCGTTGCAAATGGCGGATTTGCGAAGTATGTTGCAGTTCCTGAGTATGTGCTTCATAAGATACCAGAAGGTCTCTCACTTGAGGAAGCCGCGATGGCCGAACCCACTGCATGTGTAGTACGTTGCGTTGCTGAACGTTCTCCTATTACACCCGGAGATGTTGTTGTGGTTCAGGGGCCTGGTACAATGGGATTGATTGCAACTCAAGTTGCAAAGGCTATGGGCGCTTCCAAAGTAATTGTAACAGGTATCACTTCTGATGAATGGCGATTCGAAATCGCAAAAGCAGTTGGGGCGGACATGACCATTGATGTATTGACTGAGAAGGACCCCGTAGGCGTTGTGGCTAGTCTTACTGATTGTGCAGGAGCTGATGTAGTAATCGAAGCTTCAGGATCTGCTGCTGCAAGAAGGCAAGCGCTTGAATTTGTCAAAGTCACTGGCCATGTTACCTTACTCGGTACACAGGGCACAAACACAGATCTCTACCTTGATCATATTGTCGAAAAAGAGCTCAGTATGACCGGGTCATGGGGAACACTTCCATCTACATGGGTTCTAACATTGCGGCTGATGGCATCAGGCCAAATAGATGTCAAGCCTTTGATAACCCATAGAATTTCCCTTGAAGAATGGGAGAAAGGATTTGACCTTATGGAAACCCAACAAGCAATAAAGGTGCTATTCACAAATCTTGAATAATTGGCGATGAGCCTACTTTCTTGGGGCCCAAGCATCTAGTGCATCTTGAATGAGTGCAAGGTGAGATGCCGCAGGACCGCCTCCCATGACTATAGCTACACCACAGGCTTCCATGATCTCTTCGCGTGTAGCCCCAAGCTTCAATGCTTGTTTTGTATGGAATACCATACAAGATTCACATGGTGCGAGAACAGATGCTACAATACAAATAATCTCCTTGAACTTCGCTGAAAGAGCTCCCTCTGTATGCACAGTCTTTTGTAAATCCGTGAATGCGTTGCGAGTATCAGGAATATCCCTGTTCAGTGCGCCAAAATGTCGCATGAAGCTCTTCAGAATTTTCTCAACATCATGATCCGCCATTGAATGAATTCTCCTTGAATCATATCATTAGAACTCTGAGGCCAATGTGCCCAAGTTCCACTCGGCTTGACTATAGCGTGTCTGATATAAAGAATCTGCTGCGTCAATCTCTGTTTTCATGAGACTTGCCAGGTGTATTTTTTCTTCGGAGATTCTCTCTAATGACGAAATGATTGCATTCTTGATTTCGACGTCTGAAGGTCTATTGGTAAGTTCTTGAGCAATGGATGTTACCCTATCCTTTTTACTTTCAAGACAACGAAGTCTTCTATTATCTCTAAGATACTCAGGTTGGTTTGGAGGAACTTCTAAACAACACTTGAGCATCTCCAAGTCTGCGTCAATAAGCAACGTTCCGTGAATAAATGACACTCCTTGCTTTATCCACCCTGCGGTCCCTGTGATTTTCCTTCCGTTAATGCGTAGACAAGAGCGATTACTATCATAGTTTGCAGGAATTCCTACTTCTCGAAGTGCGGAGGCTATCGCACCAACAAAGTTCCAGTACAATTCATTCAGGGTTCTACTGACATACGGCTTATTTTGGTCAAGGCATATTGTGAAATTCAGATTGCCGCTATCATGGAATACTGTACCTCCACCGGTGAATCTTCTGGCAATTGGTATCTTATTCCTTCGACAGTAATCAATATTGACTTCTTTATGGACACATTGAAATCTCCCAAGAACTATAGCTGGCTCAGATCTCCAAAATCTAAGTGTGTTGATTTTTTCTGTGCTTTCAGCATTCACTCTAGCAATTGCTTCCTCGATTGCCAGGTTTCGAAAGACATTCACCTTGTCTTCCTCAAGCATCCGCCAGACCACAAGTAATCACCAGTAGCGCGTCGTATAACTCTATGATTATTATTACTTAATATTATCTAATAGTAATGCAGGGATATTGCTACCGCCATATCGTTGTTACACGTAGTGTGTCTTGGGAGAAAAAAGTTGGGGTTTTGCCGGCAGTGTTGCAGGGTACTGCCGGCAGTGAGCCTCTGAGGAGAGAGGTCCGTTAAGAGGCTCTGAGCAGATGTCATAGTTCGAGGCGACATTGCGGAGGGGACCGCACATGTCAAACATCAATTTGGTTACGAGCATTTAAAGCCCTACAAAAGATAGTTCATGATAATATCATTGGCGGGATATTATGGAAATCAAATGCGATTCCTGTGGGAACAGTGATTGGAACATATATCTTCGTGAGCTGAAAATTTCGAGAATATCATCTGTCGTTGTCGCATTGGAGTGTGACAACTGTGCAATGATGTATCCACTTCATAGAGTTGGAACTAATACATCAACAGAAAAAATCGAGAGAATGCTGAGAGAGCAAAGTCAGACAGATTCTCTCAATTAGCTTGAGGAATTCACTCGAATTCCACATCAGTATCTAAGTAACCGAAATCACGCTCAAATCCACATTTATGGCACTGGAATGTATTTTCTTTGAATTTGGTTTCGCACTCTGGACAGTGAGTTATATTGGGATTAGGAGGATTTAGGCTAAATTTAGCCTTCTTCTTCAAAACTTCTTTTCCATATTCAGTGATATGCCTCTCATGATATCCACAATCCACACATGCATAGGATTCTGATGGCACTAAACCTCCGAATATTTTGGCATGAATCGATCCATCATTTATGAGGGGCCCAGCAATTTTACGACTATTGCATTTAGGGCATTTTTTTGATTGCTTCATACTCTCCCCTGAAATAACGATTACCCGAAATCAGGATAACTATTATCCAATTTCTAATACTTCATCATGAAAGGACTCTCGAGGGTTTCTTTGAGTGCCAGTAGGAATTGTCCTGCAGGTGCTCCATCGAGGATTCTATGATCAACCGCACAAGATGCCATCATCATATGCCTGATAGCGATCATGTCATCAATGACTACAGGTTTCTTCTTAATCTGACCAAGAGCAAGTATCGCGGTTTCAGGCGGATTAATGACTGGAATGAATAGATCCACCTTGAAAGGTCCCAGATTTGAAACAGTGAATGTACTCCCAGTGAGTTCTTCGGGATTAAAACTGTTTGATTTGGCTTTCTTTCCGAATCCCTTTGTTTCCAGAGCAATCTCTGTTATCGATTTCTTGTTGGCATTTCTAACTATAGGTACAATGAGACCATCGTCTGTTGCCATCGCAACGCCAATGTGAACGTCCTCGAACATATGCACGTCATTACCATTGAGCATGGCATTGAATTTTGGGAATTTTTCCAGTACATCAGCAACTGCCTTCACGATGATGTCATTGAATGAAATCCTAATACCAATTGAATTCTCGATTGCCACATTCAATTCTTTTCGGAGTGCCACAGTTTCAGTCATATCAATCTCTGTAATCATGGTTATGTGAGGATTGTGAGAACTCTGTGTCATTCTCCTAGCGATTGTTCTCCTTAGAGGTGACATGGGTTCAATACGTTTCACTGCACGCTCATCTGAAATTGGTAGTATAGGAGCTGTAACTGCAACTCCTTGGGCTGCAATGATATCTTTCTCAACAATTCTGCCTTCGGGACCTGTGCCGCTGATCAATGAAATGTCAACGCCAAGTTCTTCGGCTTTCTTGGTTGCGCGTGGCGATATCCTGATTCTTCCACCTTCCATAACAGATCCGGTTGCTACTTTCGGTGCAACACTCTTTGTGGTAACTGTTTTAGTTACTGCAGGGACAGTGGATTGGACCACAGGTGCACTGGGTGCAGATGATTGGTTCATCTTCTTTGGTCTGACATCAGGAATTTTCTCATCCATCTTGCCAATGAATGCAATAGGCTCGCTAATTGGGATTTCATCATTCTCTTCACAAAGAATCTTTAACAGAATCCCATCTGCTGGCGCTTCCAGTTCAAATTCGTTCTTTTCTCCAAAGATTTCGACAACGAGGTCTCCTTTCTTTATCGTGTCACCCTCTTTCTTAAGCCACTTGAGTATCACACCGTATTCCATTGCGACACTCATTCTCTGCATAATCATGGTGGTAACCAATTGACTCAATTCTCCTATAAGACGTCACGAATGCCTTGTGCTATTCTTTTGTTATCAGGTATGAAATAATTCTCCAGAGGCGGACTGAATGGAACTGGTGTGTCTGGTGCATTCACTCTCTTGATAGGTGCGTCAAGCCAGTCGAATGCTTCCTCTTGGACCATTGCTGCTATCTCAGCAGTTGTTGCGAGAGTCTTTGTTTCTTCAGTGACAAGAACTAATCTACCTGTCTTCTTGACAGAGTCGATCAGAGTTTTCTTATCTAATGGAACAAGAGTTCTTGGATCAATGATTTCGACACTGATTCCTTCCTTGGCAAGCTCCTCTGCAACATCTAATGCTTTGTGAAGCATATATGATGTTCCCCACAGGGTTACATCGGTACCTTCTCTGAGAACCTTGGCTTCTCCGAATGTAATAGTGTAGTCGTCGTCCGGTACTTCTCCCTTCTTATCGTAAACCAATTTATGCTCCGCAAACAGAACTGGATCTGGGTCTCTGATTGCAGTCTTGATCATTCCCTTGACGTCCGCCGCAAAAGCTGGAACAGCCACTTTTAGGCCGGGCGTGTGCATGAACCATGACTCCAAGCTTTGTGAGTGGTGAGATGCAAGATTCTTGCCACCACCGAATACTGTTCGAAAAACAACTGGAACCGAGGTCTGGCCTCCAAACATGTATCTCATCTTTGCTGCTTGATTGCATATCTGATCCATTGCAAGAGTAATGAGGTCTCCAAACATAATTTCTGCAACAGGTTTCATACCAGTGATTGCTGCACCAATTGCTGCACCAGCGATGGTATTCTCCGAGATTGGAGTATCTCTAACACGTTCCACTCCAAATTCCTCTGCGAGGCCCATGGTTACTTTGAAAGCGCCTCCCCAATTCACACCCACATCCTCGCCCAAAATGAAGACAGTGTCATCTCTAAGCATCTCTTCGCGGAGTCCAGCTTTCAATGCCTCTCTGTATGTGATTTCCGTCATTTAGATCGCCTCCGCAAAAACATCATCAAAAACCTCTTCGGGCTTTGGATATTCAGACTTCTTTGCGAAATCTCCTGCTTTGTCAATCTCTTTCTGTAGTTTATCACGTATCTTCTCTGCTTCTTTCTCCGTGAGTGCTCCCTGCTCGATTGCAATCTTTCTAATCACATTGATGGCATCTCGTTCTTCACTCAGCCATTCCTTGGCTTCTTCTTCAGGGCGGTATTTTGCAGGGTCAAATCGCGAGTGACCTCTTTGTCGATATGTCTGGCATTCAATAAGAGTTGGGCCTTCTCTATTGCGAGCTCTTTTGACGGCTTCTACTGTTGCCTCATAGACCGCAAGAGCGTTATTGCCATCAACAACCGTGTTTGGAATGCAATATCCATTAGCTCTCTCAGCTATTGTACTAGAGGCACAAGTGAGTTTGATTGGAGTTCCCATTGCATAGAGGTTGTTTTCAACAACCCAAATAACGGGCAGCTTCCAGATGGCAGACATATTTAGTGATTCTCCGAATGTGCCATTATTTGAAGCACCATCGCCGAAGAAGCATGCTACTACGTCCTTAGTACCTCGCATCTGGGATGAGAGTGCAGCTCCCACTGCAATGGGCAAACCTGAAGCAACTACACCTGTGGCACCCAGCACACCCTTCTCGAATTCTGTGATGTGCATAGAACCTCCCTTCCCCTTGCAGGAGCCTGTGGCTTTGCCTAACAATTCTGCCAAGGCCGCATTTGGATCCGCTCCCTTTGCAATCACATGGCCATGACCTCTATGAGTACTCTGAATCCAATCAGAATCTTTCAACGCAACTGTTACACCTGCTGCTGTAGCTTCTTGGCCAAGGTAAAGATGAAGTGTTCCTGGTACAATATTCTCACCAAACAACTCCCATACTTTTTCTTCAAAAAGGCGAACCCGTAAAGTTCGTGTGTACAGGTCGATGAGTGTTTTTTTGTCAACCGCCATGATATCATTCCGCCTGTTGGGAAAGAGGCTTTCAGAGCGGACCCCCGACTAGTGTCTGATAAACTCTTCGAAGTAGTATCAAAATTGTGAACATTTAATTTGGGGTCACGTGTGCCATTTCTTGGGGTTGTTTGATTGAGAGGTAAGAGCATCTTATGTTTTGTTACGGGAGTGTTTATTCTCTGTATAATGCTAGGTTCAGTTGGCTCTTCTGTCAGGATTTCCGCATTCACTCTCCTTCCTGGAGAGAGGGCCCCTTTAGCTGACACCAATGGTCCGGCCTTCGATATATCAGCAATGGGACCACTTGAGAAACATTTCATTCGAGAAGGTACCTCCTTGGTCCTTCCTATCGACTTGAAAGTTGATGTTGAGGATACCGATTTACCTCATACAGTTCTTGCACAATGGAAGAACGTGTCAGCTGAAATGTAGTCTGAATCTAAGATGTCCACAGAGAAGATGCTTAGTGATACTTCATTTCGCATGACTATCCACCTCCTTGATTTCGAATTCAATGCCAACACTACTTTCGCCGCTTGGGATTTTCGATTTGTTGCAAATGACTCCTTAGGCAATTTGACAAAT
Organism: Candidatus Thorarchaeota archaeon; assembly: GCA_029210805.1. Classification (GTDB taxonomy): domain Archaea; phylum Asgardarchaeota; class Thorarchaeia; order Thorarchaeales; family Thorarchaeaceae; genus MP5-2226. The sequence goes on along the minus strand of JARGGA010000023.1, from coordinate 8,132 downwards.
TCAGAAGACTTCAGGTTTTCAATTTCTGTTACCAATGATATTGGGGCCGAATTCCAGCGAGTCCTTTCCTTTTGGGTAGGCATCTCCACTATAACGATTGAAGCTGTTATTGTCGTTTCTTTTCCTGTAATTTTGATTAAGAAACTAAACTAAACGTGCACCGCAATCCATATCATTCACCGTTTTTTCTGAAAATGAATAGTATTTCAGTGGTGACGGATATGAACCGTGTTGGGGTCCAAGTATTTCTTATTTCAGGAAGAACGCTGATACAAGGAAGAACAATGGAAATTGGAAAACTCACTGAAGGTTACGCTAATGCTGTAGCCATTTGTGAGCTGGATAGTGTTGTATTGGATACACTCGGCATAACAGCAGGAGATTCTATAGAAATTGAAACTCCACATGGCCAAGTTATTGTCAAGAGTAAGGCAAGTAGAGCAAAAGATCCTAAGGTGGCTTTCATACCATCCGGGCCTTACTATAATGCTCTTCTAGGATCTTGTACTCAAGAAACTGGTATGCCGGAATTCAAGGGGCTAGACGCCAAGGTGTTTTCTGCTAGTGGCAAACCTGTTACGCCTCTTGAAGATTTGTTAAAGATGGAGGGCGCTTAGCAATGACAGAATCGAAAAGAATTGTGGAAGATGTGCCTTGCACTTTTTGCGGATGTTTGTGTGATGACATACTTCTCGAGGTTGAGGACGGCAAAATCACAAGAATGGAAAATGGGTGTACAATAAGCAAGAGTCGTTTTCTAAATCATCATGATAATCGCATGGAATCGCCTACTATAGGAAAGAAAGGAGCCCGTTCCAACGTCAGTGTTGATGAAGCAATTGCAAAAGCTGTGGAAATAATCGCCAAAGCTCGAAGACCGCTAATCTATGGACTCAGCTCAACTGAGAATGACGCTCATAGAGAGGCATACAAGATTGCAGAGTTAGTGGGCGGTGTTGTGGATAACACCTCTTCAGTATGCCATGGGCCAACTATACTTGGCGTGCAGGAATCAGGTGAAGCATCCGCTGCCTTGGCAGAAACACGTCATAGATCTGATTTGGTGATCTATTGGGGTTCCAATCCAACACAGGCACACCCCCGCCATGTTGACAGGTACATACGTGTTCCCGGGAAATTTGTAACGGACCCTAAAACAGAACGTAAGATTTGGCTCGTCGATATTCGAACATCGGAGAGCCAGCGGATAGCTGACAGGTTCATTCAGATTGACCCTGGAACTGATTTAGAGGTTCTATCTGCATTGCGTGCCCTTGTGCGTGGTCATCGTGTAAATGGAACAGAGATTGGTGGACTTCCTGTAGCGCAGCTGGAAGAGATGGCGAATACGATGAAAGAGATTAAGTATGGAGTATTATTCTTTGGACTTGGTTTAACACAATCGAAAGGCCGTCACAGAAATATCGATGCTGCTGTCAAGTTGATTCAGGATCTTAACTCTTACACGAAATGGAATATGATGCCTATGCGTGGCCATTACAATGTGAGTGGCGCAAACAAGACATCTACTTGGCAAACGGGATATCCCTACGCTGTGGATTATGCCCGAGGATATCCACGGTATCAGCCGGGAGAATATACATCAGTTGACCTTCTGGCAAGAGGCGAAGTCGATGCGTTACTGAATATAGCTGCTGATCCTGGGGCTCATTTTCCAAAAGCTTGCTGGAAAACGATGTCCCGTATTCCTATCATAAACATCGATCCCAAACAAAATATGACCTCTATTATGGCAACGGTGAACATTCCTTCTGCTGTTGCAGGGATTGAATGTGATGGAGCAGCTGTCAGGATGGATGGGCTACCACTCTATCTTCAGAAGGTGATAGACCCTCCTGAGGGAATATTACCAGATCGCGAAATACTTCGCAGGATATACGAAGGTCTCTTGAAGGAGGTAGGCTGATGAGTAAAGAAATCATTCTAACAAGCGGGATAGTCTATGATCCCCTTAATGGCATTGATGGAGAAGTAAAGGACGTCTGCATCTCTGATGGAAAGATTGTCGACAAAGTCAGTGAGAAAGCAAAGAGAATTGATATGTCTGGAAAAGCGGTACTTCCAGGAGGAGTCGATATGCACTCACACATTGTTGGCTCAAAGGTAAACTTCGGACGTGCAATGTGTCCTGATTACTATAGAGTTGAACCGCCTATTTCGAAAACAAAAATCACTCGTTCTGGTGTGGGCGGCGTAGTACCTTCATCGTACATACTGGGTTATCGCTATTCATCTATGGGATATACAACTGTTGTTGAACCTGCACTCCCGCCTATGAAAGCCCTTGGCACATGGGAGGAATTGGAAGACATACCAAATCTGAATACAGCTCTTCTCCCTATGTTCGGGAACAATATGATTACCTACAATTATGTCAAAGAGGGAGATATATCTGGCCTAGCCGGATTCATATCTTGGCTCTTGAAGGCAACTGGTGGTTGGGGTGTTAAAGTCGTCAATCCTGGTGGAACATACGCATGGGCTTACGGAAAGAACGTTCGAGAGCCTGATACAGAAGTTCCCGAGTGGGGCATAACTCCACGAGAGATAATTCGATCATTAGTTCAAGCTACTGAAGCATTGGGTCTCCCGCATGTTGTCCACCTCCACCCAAACAATTTAGGTCGTATTGGAAATATTCATACAACGATTGAAGAATTGGATGCAGTCAAGGACATCAAGGGGCACAACGGCCGTAAGCATACCGTTCACCTTACACACATGTCATTTGAAACACTGGATATGGTTGAAGACGGTAAACCTGAGTGGAAGGATGTTGCATCAGGTGGCCTAGAATTCGCAAAATACATGAACAAGAACAAACATTTTACTGCTGATATGGGTCAAATCACATTTGGTCCTGCGATGACTATGACTGGCGATGGACCATTCCAGTTCACACTCCATCAGATGCAGCAAACAAAATGGGCTAATATTCCAGTTGATGTTGAGCTTCCAGGCGGTGCTGGAATTGTCCCCTATAACTTTGATATCAAGTCTCCAGCAAACTCAGTACAGTGGACAATACCCCTCGAATTTGCACTCAGTGTTGATGACATCTGGCGTGTCATACTTACAACTGACCACCCAAATGCTGGCCCCTTCACGAAATACCCATTGGTTATATCATGGTTGATGAGCAAGGTCCAAAGAGACTTTTGGCTGGACAAAGTACACAAATTTGCTCGCGAAAGATCCACCTTAGAAGGTATTGAAAGAGAATGGACTTTCTATGAAACCGTAATCAGCACAAGAGCAGCTCCCGCGAAGATTCTCGGTATCGAGAAGAGAAAGGGACATCTTGGTGTTGGTGCTGATGCCGATATTTCTGTCTACGCCCTCAATCCATTAGAAATGGAACTAGCAAAGAAACCTGAACTCATAGTGAAAGGCTTCCAAGAAGCTGCCCTCACAATATTGGGTGGAGAAATTGTTGCTAAGAAGGGTAAGGTTGTCAAGACACCTAATGGCAAGGTTTTCTCAATTGCTCCACAGCTTGGAGATGATTTGACGAAGAGAGTTGATACCGAGGTTGAGAGAATGATTAGGGATTGGTATTCACATTCATTCAGAAACTATTCAGTACCAGAACGATATCGTGAACATCTAGAGGAGAAAATTGCGATCGATTCCAGGGGCGTAACTGCCTAATGGGAAACGAATTTGAAGAATTTAGAAAGGGCTACGAAAAGGCTGCGAAGTACTACAATCTCTTTGCTAGTAATGAGGACATACCATTCTATCTGTCCTTTGCCAACGAATTCGGTTCACCTGTTCTTGACCTTGCAGCAGGAACCGGCCGCGTATCATTTGAATTAGCAAGAAAAGGGTTTGATGTATTCGCAGTTGAGAATTCTTCAGCAATGTTAGCAGTATTCAGAGAGGAACTTGCGAAACAAGAATCATCAATCACCAATAGAATTTCATTACATGATGCTGATATGAGAAACTTCTCTTTGGGTCGAAAGTTTCCATTGATAATTATCCCCACTTCTTTTGGTCATGCATTAGCCACAGAAGAACAGCTCGCTCTTCTTCGATGTGTCCATGATCATTTGGCTGATAGTGGTATTTTCATTCTGGACCTATTCCCAGGCGGCCGACAACCCGAATATGCCTCGTTTGAAGAACCTCCTGTTGATATAGATGGAGGGCGAACTGTTTCACGCTCTGGTATCATGAAATCTGACCCACTAAAGCAAATCTTGTCAATCAATCTTACATTTACTATCCGTGACGGTCACACTGGAACTGTACTTGAAGAAATCAATCAAAAGTCTGGTGCCGCTGTAGTTTTCAAAAGGGAGGCTGACTTGCTATTGATGCTCTCAAATCTTGAGTGTGTTGAGGAATTTGGAGATTTTTCCAAGACTCCGTACTCTTCCGATTCAGGACGTCGGATACTTGTTATTAGAAAGAAGGAGTAGACAGAAGAAAGCAGCAGCTCTATGCTGAGCTACTGCACCTTCTGCAATTATAGAACATCTTCTGGGGGTGGTAGGGAATCAACTTTCTTTGGTTCTTCCTTGACTGTGACTTTCTCTTCCATTTCTAGAGATTCTGTGTACTGAATCTCACCCTCGACGATTGTCCCGCGCTCAATGTAGATATCTCGGCCATAGACACTTTTCACTCTGGATCTATCTTCAATTCTGATTTCATCGCCATAGAGTGAATCTGTACGGGCTCTTTCACGAACCAGTATTTCCTTTGATTCGACGGGGCACGTTACTTCACCTCTTCCACCAAGTCGGAAGCCTTCTGCTTTCACATATTTGGCCTCGATTCGTCCACCTACAATTATTCGAAAAGTATCGATACGTCCGTCTACTGTGATTAATCCGCCTATCTTGATTTTCTTATGACACTTGAGATCGCCATCGACTGTAACTTTTCCGCCTACTTCAAGGTCTTCCATAATCTCAAGGGGACCACCTACACATACTGAACCCCCGACATCAATTGTGTCACCTTTTGCGGCTCCGTCCAGCTTTACTGATCCACCAACATCAATGGCTCCAAAAGTCACTTCGCCTGATGATTTGAAGCTTCCACCAACATCAATGGCTTTTACAAATGAACCTGGTCCTACAACAACTGATCCGCCAACATCGATTTCTTCAACTTCAACCGCACCTTCCGACTTGAAGCTTCCACCAATGTTTACAGTGCCAATCTTACCATGATTGACCTTTCCGCTGCCGCCAACCTTAAGCTCATCACACTGGATTTCGCCAACAACCTTGACTGAACCTCCCGCACGCAGTTCCTTTACCTCGGCCTTACCTTCAATTTTGACTGAGCCTCCGCCGCTGATTCTTTCAGCGATGGCATTTCCTCCAACCTTCACTGAACCGCCGCCAGAGCCTGTAGAACATGTAAGATTCTTACCAACACGAAGACTAGAATCAGCTCTGACTTCGCGTCCTTCGACAGAACCTTCCACATCGAGTGCGCCTTTTTCTACTCGAATACTTCTTTCTGCTATCAGGTCACCAAAAACCTCAATCATATCTCTGGTTCTCGCTTTGAGTGAACCTACTCGAAGATTGCCTTCAATTTCAAGTGCTCCTTGAATTGTCACTATTCCTGTGACTACGATTTCATTCCCTTCCTCGGGAACCCATCTGCCACAGCTTCGTATTTCGATGTCGCCATCGACTTTGCTTAAGGTTACGACGTCCTGATTTTTTAGCAAAATCCTGTCAGAACGCTGTCCGTTGTCTTCTGTCATTGTCATCACAATTGTCTGTATCTATGTTAATCTCAACAGTTTTGGTATATAAAGCGAAGTCACGTAATTAGGTCACAATATGTTACTAGCAAAATGTAATTTTCTACATCTACCCGGAAAGAGTGAAGTGGTTTCATATACCAAGAATTTCTCCGTATGTAAACCCTATCGTTCTCACGACTCCATCTGTTGCAATTAATGCCATTATTATTGCTAACGCTACAAACACATCCTGGACTCCCGCTTCCCATGTGACATTTGGCATTACCAGTAGATTGATTCCCATCACACCAAAGAAGGCAATATATAGCAATCCATTTGCAAGAAATTTCTTTGCACCGAGAACCGAATTCTCTCTAGATTGCACTGCTTTCAATAACATGTCAATCGTATGGTCACCTTGGATTTTGGATTCTGTTGATGATGCAATGAGACCCTCGCCAAGAAGTATCTGTTCATCCCTAATGACATGATAGCGTAACGATTCAGCAATAGACAGAAGCGCCGACATGGCGAGAAGAAACGCACCGACAGCGAATGCCATCACACCATATGAGGACTGAACAGGCAGAGCTGAATTACTTATTAGAACTGCTATGATTGCTGCAGTTGTCGCCACCAGTATACTTGCACCAGTACGAACCCAATGAAGGATTTGATCAAGGTGATTTGCTCTCCTCCGAAGTTTCTCTGCATCAACCGTTGTTTCTTCAATAGCCTTTTTTACAACGTTTGTGGGTTCGGAAATTTTATTCACGTACCTTCCTATATCATATCCAATTACTAACAACAATAAACCTAACTGAAATAAGATGACTATCCAACTTGTGCTAAATGGGCAGTTAGCATAAAGGCTAGCCAAACATAAGATTGTTATACCCAATCCGATTATTCGAGGAGTCAATGTTAGTGCTTTCCTCTTATTCTCAGTTAGTATCTCATTGGTTTCTTCCATCTTCTTCGGAATTGATTTAATTTTCTTCCTAATCCCTCCCATCTCGCCACCTTGAATCCATATGCCTCTTAACGCATATAAAATGTTCCCGATTTTTAATCATCATCTCCGATAATGATGTCTGAGTCTAATTATATTGCATGCGTTCTGTGTGGAACGCGGTATTGGGGTCGTAACTTCCTTCGAGATTCAATAGTCGTCTGTTCAATCTGTCTACCTCAATGCTTAGATGGAGTATTATAAAAGAAAGATAATTTATAAGTAGGATATCTTTTCAAAAAGATGCTATAAGGAGCGTTTGGAGGATAAATTGTGAAAAGAACAACAATCTTAGGAATATGCTTGCTCTTCGTTTTTGGTGTTGCCTTTCTGGCTGGACCAATTGCTGATGTAACAGCAATAAGCACTGATTCCACTCGTGATGTTGCAAGAGGACAAGGTGGACGTTGGAGAAATACGGCTCCGGTCGTTACAATCTCAGAGCCTTCGAATCTTGCCCGGATTTCAGGAACCGTTCTCATAGTAGCCACTGCAACTGATGGCCAAGATGGCTCACTCATACCCTCAATTAGTATTGATGGCGTGACTGTTGCCGCCGCATCATATAACTGGGACACGACTGTTGAAACTGAAGGCTCTCATGTTATTTCAGCATCTGCTACTGATAGTGGTGGTCTGACTGGTTCAGCTAGCGTCACTGTGACAGTTGATAATGTTGAAGATCCACCCCCGCCACCAGGTCAGAATAAATACGCATTGATAGTTGGAATATCAGATTATTCTGCAATCAATGACTTGACCTATTGTGATGAGGATGCGACTGATTGGTACAACTATCTGTCAGCACAAGGCTATGTGATAACCCTCCTCGGTGATGGCAAGAATTACTATCCCCAGTGGGATGGCTATGCAACAGAATCTAACGTGAAAGCAGCTTTGGCCAACATGATTGCTTTGGCTGATGCTGATGATATCATTGTCTATGCTAGCTCAGGTCATGGTACAACATACAGCGGTGGTGAAACCATTTGCTTGTGGGACTATGGAGTTGGTCAAAATGGAGAAGATGGTTCCTTTACCGATGTAGAGTTAGCAGCGGCTTTCGAGCCAGCTGTATCCGAGGTTTTCATCTTCCTTGACCACTGCTATTCCGGCGGTATGAATGAAGTAATGGCAAATGCTAACGGAGCCAACATCTACCTTACTACTACGTGTACCGATTCAGGATATGGATATGATGTTTCAACATATTCTAATGGCGCATGGACATATTGGTTCCTAGAGGCTGGTCTTGTTGGTCAGGGCTTCACATCTATGGAGCTTTGCTTCGATTGGGCACTGTCTAATTATCCGTACGATAGAGATGACACACCACAGGAATTTGATGGCAATCCGCTTGAAGATTTCTTGTTGTAAAAATCA
>JARGGA010000467.1 GCA_029210805.1 Candidatus Thorarchaeota archaeon | reverse complement strand
CAAGGTTCTTGATGCTGGAGGCGGTGCAGTTCCTGTACGTCGTCCGGTGTGGAGCTTAGTTGCCAACGGAGTTGCATTCGTGGGAGATGCTGCCATAATGGTAAATCCGATTCATGGTGGAGGTATAGGGGCAGGTATGCGGGCAGGCATTATTCTGGGAGAGGTTGCAAAAGAGGCCATAGCAAGAAGAGATACCAGCGCAAAAGGGCTCTGGCAATACAATACTCGATTCTTAGTGAATTTTGGAAGAAGACTGGCATCTCTTGAGATTTTCAAACGACTTCTATCTGATGTCAGCGATGAAGAATTGAATTTTGGTTTTAAAAAACGGATACTCGAAGCTAGTGACTTGATGGCGGCCAACAAGGGAGACGGGTTCTCGTTGAGCGTCTTTGATAAGATGAAGAGAGTCAAAAGAGCAGCTGGAAATTTGCGATTGCTAATGAGTATCCAACGAGCAGCATCGCTTATGAAAAAAATAGACAAGGAGTACGCCAACTACCCTTCAAATCCAGCGGGACTTGCTGAATGGATAATAAATGTAAATGGAATAATTCAAGCGGCAGAATTCAAAAAGGAATGAAAGTGGTCCAAAGGACCACCTTACAGTAAGATAAATTATACATCCCTGATGCCTTCTTTCAAAACAGAAAAGACTGCCTCGCCTTCAGGTAAGTTAGGTGAGTCGACCAATCTGCAAATACGTCGTTCACCCTTCGATTTTCGCAAGTAACAACGCGTCTGAGGAACGTGTGCTAAGACATGTCCACCTACTGGAGCAGTTGGATCTCCAAAGAAGGCATCGGGTCTTGACATGACCTGATTTGTAATATAGACAGCCATATTGTTTATCTCGGCGCCTCTTTGCAGATGATGCAGATGCTTGTTGAGCTTCTGCTGTCGAGCTGCGAGAGTACCTCTTCCAGTGTATTCAGCACGGAAGTGACTTGTTACAGAGTCCAAAATCAGTAACTTGGCATTCTTGTCTGGTGCCATCTCCATAGCCTGATCACATAGAAGAATTTGATGATCGGAGTTGTATGCTCTAGCCCAAACGACATTCTGCAAAACTTTGGCGCTATCCATTCCTAGAGCTTCAGCCATATCTACTAGACGCTCGGGTCTGAATGTTCCTTCAGTGTCGACGTAAATTGCTGTTGCTTCAAGTCCACCTTCTTCAGGGGGGCGCTGTATATTGACACAGAGTTGGTGTGCCATCTGGGTTTTACCAGATCTGAATGACCCATACATCTCAGTAATGCTCTGTGTTTCAAGACCTCCGCCGAAAAGATCATCCAACGCCTTTGAACCTGTAGTAATCCGTCCTGCATTCTGACGTCTCACAAGAAACAAGTCAGCAGTTTCGAATCCGATATCTAACATATCGCGTGCGGCTTTGATAATTTTCGTTGCAGTTGTTTCACCTATAGACCCGGCTGCAGCTAGCTCTCCAGGAGAGGCAACGGCAATCGCCTCAACGCTCTTGTATCCAGATTCAGCAAGCCTTTTGCCAATCGCTGGACCCACACCAGGTAGATCCGTTACTTCAAGACCCGATTCTCCTTCAACACCAATATCAGGCGTTTCTTCCTCGGTTTCCTCGAAGTCTTCATAATCGTGTTCTTCATCCATTGTGTCCGTAGACCTCCCTTGAATGTTTAGTGGGCACTATTATCATGCAGTACCAAACATCCTGCCATCATCTAGTTTCATATAGACAGTATAAAAATGGCACTAGTTGAACCACCGAGTGATTATATGATTAAGTGTCAAGTGCTAGGAAGCTAGTTTCAGTCTAACTCTTCGTCATTGTGACGAGTATGAACTCTTCCTGAGGAGCAACTCGTATTCCACCCATATCAGTTTGAATCTGGATGAATTGAAGTGCACCACCTTCCTTAACTTGCATAATGACCTCTTTGGTTTTGCCAATGAGAGCACTCAACAAAGCGGAAATTTCCTCAGCACGTTCTAGAGACACTCCCCACGTATTGATTGGAAATCCCTCCGGACTGATGAAAAGTGCAGCATACACATCCGGGAACTTGCTTGTTATATTTTGGATAATTCTTTCGAATATCTCTCGTTTTGGTATTGCGGGCATCAGTGGCACTTCCACGGGAGTTTCGCATCGTCCCTTAGGTGAGAAAGTGTGAAGAAATAGAACATAAGGGTTTTCCCCATGGATGGGAAAGGAAAACATTCAATATACCATATGATTCTCACACTCAGAACGCGAATGAAGTTTGCAGATGAAGCATTGGATATCTCTGGCAACCAAGTTAGAGTGGCAAGGGTAATATCACGATTGACCCCTGCCCCTCTATTTGATTTGTATGTGGCAATTATCATTGCATTATCATCACCAATCGGTTTAGGGCTGTACTTGAATTCCCTTTCAGTTGTGCTCATCTGTCTTCTATTCATGGTTATTGGTCCGATTATCCCAATTGTTTACGAGGCTTGGCGCGGTAAGATAGACTTGGACGTTTCTGAGCAGTCGATGAGAACTAAATTTTTTCTGTGGGCAATAGCATGCTATCTTGTTGCCTTTGCCATCTATTGGTTTGCTTCCTGCGTGGTGATGGCGGTTTTAGCTGCGGCTTATGTAACAGTAACAATAGGAGTCATGGTAGCCACCAGGTGGTCAAAAGTATCAGTTCATACTGCTGGAGTTGGAGGACCTGGAACAGCGATGTTCTTTGTCTATGGAATTTATGCATTTCCAGTCGTTCTTGTATGGTGCGCAG
>JARGGA010000022.1 GCA_029210805.1 Candidatus Thorarchaeota archaeon | reverse complement strand
ACGACGGACCGATGACACCCAAGGACATTAGCAATAGAGTAGATCTCGCACCACGTACTGTATCTTTCGCTCTAAGAAAACTTGTAGGCCAAAACCTGTGCAAGAAAATCCCCAATCTTAGTGATATGCGACAGCCCCTCTATTTGGCAAATGAAGATACTGCAAGAGAACTGCGTATGAAATACGAACATGTCTTTCGTCAGGTTCTAATGTAATATCCTTCCGGTTTCTTATTTGATATTACATTCAGTTCCGTCAGAGTTAAGAACCATCCTGAGTTTGTCAAGATTGATGTGAGATAATGGCGCATGAGGGATTTGCTGTTACTTTGATTGCTTTAGGCGTAGTACTTCTTCTGGGATATTTCTTAGGACCCAAGAATGAGGTAAGGAAGGTGAAGAGGATGGAGGGACTTGTTATGTTGATTCCCACAGGTGTTCTCTTGATTATCATAGCTCTTATTGTGTTGTCAGGGATATTGGATGTTCCTTCCTAAGAAGGTTTCCATGTCAATTCCACCAGTTTCAAGAGAATGGCAACAGAAACCATGTCAGCCGTTGTTCCTGGATTGTATGTATTTCCATCAGATCGAAGTATTGTATCAAGATTTTGGAGTAGTTCCTCTGTACTTGACCCATTGCTGTCTGACTCAATAACTTCTTTTGCTATTTCCTGAATATCTTGTGCTTTCTCAAGACCTGCCTTCTTGATGATTAATCCATCAGGTTGCTTTGAGAGAAGCCATATGAACGTTCTAACAATGCCTTCTTCCATATTTTCCAGATTGGTAACATGCTCACTGAGGTAAGGATAAACATCTTCCAGTGTCAGCTCGAAATAGTTCGACCATTCCCTACTTAGAGGTTCAACATCTGCAGAAAGCTGAAAGAGTCTTTGAAGGGTCAGGTTGTCATCTTTGATATTATCAAGCACTTTGGGGTTGTCAATGTCGAATCGGTCATGGATATTCGTCCAAGTTTGTTCTTCTTTATTTCTCCGTCCTCCAGGATTGGCAAGGTGAAATGCCCGGTATACGTTGAGCGTATCGTCGACTGTTGTGTTATCCAGAAGAGTGTGTATCCATTTCTGTAGCTTTTCATTATCGAATGCCTTTTCTTCTGCCAGAGTGGCTGCAGATGCGATAACCATGGGGACATAGAGCAGAATTGTTCCCAATATGGTATTGCTTTGATTCAGACCACCGAAGACATCCTTTGAGCATTCCAAAATCAGTTCTCCAATTCCAACTCTATTGGGAGCGATTTCTATTCTGGCAAGCTTTTCTCCTTTGACACCTGCAAGATACAACCCTCTTCCCATTAATGCGGCACTTGCAAGAAAGTGTCGATAGCTAGTATCTGAGAACTGACGAAGGCGATTGACATTACCCGGTTTCGGCGAACTAACTTCCATTAGAATGGAAATCTGAGCGACACCAGCTATTGTCCAAGGGATATTTTTCATTACTCCTAGGCGAAAGCATTACTACTTATCAAGTTCTTGTCTATGCGGAAAGATAATTAGAATAACCTGAGCTGCACACTTGGTAACTATGAGTCTATCAGCAAAATTGACTTTTTCGCAGGTTGGCCTTCTTGCATCAATCATTGTCTATCTTGCCGTTCGAGGATTTTTTGTCATTCTGAATATTGGTCTTCTGTGGACACAGGCTGGTGGTTTTCTCAGTATAGCTTTTCCTCTTGCCCCTGTGATCGTGCTAGGTTTCGCGGCTTGCGTTGCATCATACGGATATTCGTATCTAGGACTTTGGGTGATGGATCACAATCAGTACTTTCTAGGAGTGATTTTGATCTTCCTAGGAGTCATATTGGTGCCGGGAGGTCTTGCAGTATACTCATGGGTATACTTCCCATTACTCACCTAGAAGTCAGCTATTTTAGGTACAAGATCTGAAGCACTCCCTCTTAGCACAATATCCGCGACATCATCTCTATTGGTTCCTTCAAGATTGATGAGGATGATTTTAGCTCCCGAATTCTTAGCTAGTTGAGGTAGAAAAGCAGCAGGATATACAGACAAACTAGTACCAATGACTAGCATTAGATCTGTGTTTTTGCAGAGCGAAATGGCTTTTTCCATCGCATCTTGTGGAAGAGGCTCATTGAAAAGGATCGCCTCTGATTTTAGGATTCCTCCACACTTGTCACAATGGGGAGGTATCTCGCCTTCTACGACCCTACGATGAATCGCATCTCCAACATACTCCTCCCGACAGTCCAGACAATATGCCCGTAGGTAGTTGCCATGAATTTCTGTAACATTCGTATTTCCTGCAGTTTGATGAAGATTATCGATATTTTGAGTTATTATTCCCACAAGTTTACCTGCCTTTTCTAAACGAGATAGTGAAAGATGTGCATCGTTCGGTTCCGCTTTCAAAATCACTTCTGCTAGTTCTTGGCCCATTGTCCAGAACTTTGAAGGATCAGCTAAGAAACTATCATACGTGGCAAATTCATGTGGATCATATCTTTCCCATAACCCTCCCTCTGATCGAAAATCTGGAATTCCCGAATCGACGCTTATTCCTGCACCCGTAAACGCAGAAATTCGTGATGCGTTTGCCACAAGTCGTCTTGCCTTATCGATGAGGGTTGTGTCGTCCATTTCACTTTTGCATCATGACCTTCCTTCTTTTGTTGTTTTGGGTCAAAAAAAAGATTGTCAAGAGATATGTGGTTATGTCGAAAGCTTTTTCTTCTTTCCACAAACAGAATTGCCGGAGTCACCGAGGGAATCTCCCAAGCATGTTGTATGCTATGTCGCATTGACTCGACACGTTTCTCGCTGTGATTGTCAGCAGATTAGTCGGTAACAGGCAGTGTTTGTTTGCAATGAACGAGAAAAATGACGACAAAAAGATGGGTTCGGACAGCTCCGAAGAGAGTGACGAGGTTACTCTTGATTTTGATGACGAGAAAACCGAGGAAGTTCGAAAAACCATACCCTCCACTGAAGAGGAACTAGCAATTCTCGAAGATAAATATCTCCGGCTTCAAGCAGAATTTGATAACTACAGAAAGAGAATGAGTGCTCGTTACGATGAAGCGACACGATTTGCCAGTGAAAGCATCATTCTGAAAAGCCTCGAAGTTGTAGATAATCTCCAGAGAGCACTCGAAGCTGATTTTGGCGTTGATCCAGAGTCTGCTAAATCTGGTATTCAAGCTATCCATAAACAAATGGAAAAAATCCTTATGAATGAACATGTGCGTCCAATTGATTCTGTGGGGAAGGAATTTGATCCATACTATCAGAATGCAATTCAAACAGTAACAGACGAATCATTACCCGACAAGATAGTGATTCAGGAATTTCAAAAAGGGTATATGATTCGTGAGAAAGTACTTCGTCCTGCTATGGTGAGTGTCAATCGACATGCCATACCTCTACCAGCAGACAATGGAACTGACCATATAACCGATTCAGATGAGCTAATAGAAGAACTTAGAAATGATAATGAAACAGCCGAGAAAAATGGTGATGATAAATGTCAAGAGTAGTAGGAATTGATCTGGGAACAACAAACAGCGGTATTGCCTATATGGAAGGTGGGAAACCAACTTTGATTCCAAATGCAGAGGGAAAGCGCTTAACTGCTTCCGTAGTTGGAATCACTCCAAAAGGCGAAATTATTGTAGGCGAATTAGCAAAACGACAAGCAGTATCCATGCCTGAAAGAACCGTTCGGTCGATTAAGCGGCATATGGGTGAAAACTACAAGGTTAAAATTGGCGAAAAGGAATATTCACCTCAAGAGATATCCGCCATGATTCTTTCCAAAATGAAAAAGGATGCAGAGGCATTCTTAGGCGAAGAAATCAAGAAGGCGGTCATCACAGTCCCTGCATATTTCAATGATAGTCAGAGACAGGCAACACGAGATGCCGGTCTCATTGCTGGCTTTGAAGTTGAGAGGATTGTTAACGAACCAACAGCATCTGCCCTTGCTTACAATCTTGAACGAGCTGAGGAACTGAAAACCCTAGTATTTGACTTGGGCGGTGGAACTTTTGATGTAAGTATCTTAGATATTGGTGGAGCCGATGGCGAAACTGTCTACGAGGTTCTTTCAACAAGTGGTAACACAAAGCTTGGAGGCGATGATTGGGATAATAGAATCATCAAGTGGATTGTTGAGGAGTTCAACAAAGAAACAGGGATGGATATCGCCAAAGACTTGTCTGCTATGCAACGTATTAGGGATGCAGCAGAACAAGCTAAAATCGAATTATCGACTGTAATGCAAACAAACATCAATCTCCCTTACATCACTGCTGATCAAACCGGACCAAAGCACATCAGCCTCGATTTATCAAGATCCACCTTTGAAAAGATGACAGAGGACCTTGTTCAGGCTACAATCGGCCCCATTCGACAAGCTCTCTCTGATGCTAAGATGGAACCTGAACAGATTCAGAAGATACTCTTGGTAGGTGGTGCAACAAGGATGCCCATGATTCAAAGTGTCATTCGGGCCATGTTTGGTAAGGAGGGCGACAAGAGCGTGAATCCCGATGAGGTCGTTGCTTTGGGCGCGGCTGTTCAAGCAGGCGTATTGGCAGGAGATCGTACTGATATTCTACTTCTTGATGTCACTCCACTCACACTTAGTATTGAAACACTTCACGGAGTCGCCACTCCCCTTATTGAACGCAATACTACAATTCCCACAAAGAAGAGCAAGGTATTCACTACAGCTGCACCCAATCAAACAGCAGTGGATATTCATGTGGTACAAGGAGAGCGCCCTCTAGCAAATGATAATATGACATTAGGGAAATTCCAACTGACTGGAATTCCTCCGGCACCTCGAGGAGTACCTCAAATAGAAGTGACTTTTGATATCGATGCAAATGGCATTGTGAATGTGAAAGCTGAAGATAAGGCGACAGGGAATGCTCAATCAATCACAATTACTGCTTCTACTAACCTATCTGATTCTGATGTGGATAGAATGGTAAACGACGCAGAGAAATATGCTGAAGAGGACAAGAAGCGAACAGAACAGATTGAGATCAAGGTGAAAGCCGACAGCATGATATATCAGACAGAGAAGGTTCTTACCGATATGGCTGATAAGATTCCTGACGACATGAAAACAGAAGCAAATGAAAAAATGGCGTCTTTGAAATCCGCACTTGAGGCGGAGGATTATGAGAAGTTGAAAACAGGTACTGCGGACCTTGAGAAGACCCTCCATAAGATTGCTGAGAAAGCATACGGTGGACAAGGACAACCGGGAGCAGGATTTGATCCCTCACAGATGGGATTCGATCCGTCACAGATGGGGTTTGATCCCTCTCAAGCAGGTAGTCCCGGAACCGGAACTCAGAAGGACACATCTGAAGAAGATGTGGTCGATGTGGACTTTGAAGATGTAGAGTAGAATCCGAATCGGTGATGTCCCTTGGCTGTTGATGACTACTACAAGACTCTTGGCGTTAGCCGTGGTGCCACCCAAGAGGAAATCAAAAAGGCATATAGAAAGCTAGCTAGGGAACTTCATCCCGATCGAAATCCCACCGAAAAAGCTTCTGAAGAGAGACTGAAGTCTGTGAATGAAGCTTACGATATTATAGGTGATCCCGACAAACGAGCGAAATACGATCGATATGGTACCGCGGATTTTGAAGGTATCAACATGGATGGGTTTGGCTCTATCTTTGACCAGATTTTCAGAGGATTTGGTTTTGGAGGTGGAATGGGTTCTCAACGGAGTTCACGGGGCCCACCCCAAGGAGAATCTTTACGCCTAACAATTCCTCTAACCTTCAAAGAAGCATTCTTTGGCGTTGATAAGGAAATCGCGATAACACGGAAGGTAAAATGTGAAACGTGTGCTGGAAGCGGCGCCGCTTCTGGAACTGCTCCAGTGCGCTGTAACACTTGTGGTGGTCGTGGTCAAGTCATGCAAACCATGGGCGGATTCATGAGGGTTTCACAAACATGTCCTGCTTGTCAAGGAATGGGTCAACGGATAGAAACCCCTTGTACGAAGTGTAAAGGGTCCGGCCTTGAAAATTCTCGTGTTACTCTTGATTTTCCGATACCCCCTGGTGTTGAAGACGGGATGTCACAGCGTATTCGCGGTGGTGGCAACGCAGGCCCTCGTGGAGGTCCCTCTGGAGATTTGTTAGTAGTTTTCAATGTGGACCAAGATGAGGTGTTCATCCGCAGGGGTCTTCATGTCTTCCTGGATACAGATATCCCCTTCACCACAGCAGTTTTGGGTGGAGATATTGAAGTTCAAACAATGTGGGGAACTAGCAAACTGAAAATCAAGAAGGGAACTAGAGGAGGCACAGTCCTTCGGATGAAAGAGAAAGGTGTTCATGCCAATAACGGCCGGAAAGGCGACCAGATGGTTCGGGTGGAAATTAACATTCCTAGTAAATTAACCAAAGAGCAGAAGGACGCTCTAGAGAAACTAGAACAAGAGGGTCTTTAGAACGTAATTGGTTTGCACAAGCAGATTCTCATTTTCAGGTCAATGAATTTGTTAGTATTAGTTGGTTTGATTATCCAAGCTGTATCTGCTCCTCTTCCAGACCCGGCGACACATATTACATTCTGGTCTACAGGGACAAGTCCTGCGTCTGCAGCCATCATTGCGATTTCAGCGCAGACCTTGGTACCTTGTCCGAATGTTCGATACGCATAAGCTATAATCTCGGTAGGCGAATATGTCCCAAGAGCATTTCTGACTCCCCTCGCGACTCCCGCAAAGGCATGTGTAGTTGTTAGTATTTTTGCTCCAGTCTTTTCAATTGCCATCCTCTTATTCTCATCCAGTTCATTGAAATTGGGTTGTTTGAATCCTGTATGATGCGACACTACTATAACCCGAACATCCGAAAGAGATTTCGAAAAAATCTCTCCAACGGTTCCTTCGGTTGTTGCAACAACGACATGCTCGATTGTCTTATCGACACTCAAGTATTTCTTTACTGTTTCAAGAACCTTGTTTGTGTGCTCAACTGAGGCTTCTGGGAAGTATACGGTTTCGAATGCCATGCTATTTTGATAGCTTAACCAAGTCATTAGCGTTTCCTATCGATGTCAGCTTCAATCTTTGATGTTTCCCCCTTCTGCCAAGACCGTAAAAAGTATTCAGCAACAAAAAAGACTAGGAGAATAATGAGTGCAGACCAGAAATCTACGATGCTGTTAGGTATTGTTGATACAAACCATGCTGCTACAACAATGACCACAAGTGCAAGAGTCTGTTTCAAAACAGCTCGAACAATATTGCTGTCTTGGTCTTGCTCTTCCTCTTCAAATTCCTGAGCTTTTCCCCACTCAGCTGCAATGTCCTCAGGGTCTCCAAGATTATCAAGTACTTCTTTGGCCAAGACCAATCTCTCTTGCTTGGGGTTTTTGAGGGCCTTATCTCGAAGCGATTCCAAAATGTGTGCACGAATTTCATCGAGCATATCATCCGTTTCAAAGGAGTCAGGTAGTTTGCGTGCAACACTCTTCAAATAATCACTAATAACTCGGTCAGCTTCGTCGTAAGTCATTTCTTTAAGACCTCCAGTTTCTCAAAGTAGCTACCTAAAATCACAGAGAGTTCTCGATAAACTCGGTCCCCTTCTCCAGTCAAGACATAGACCTTCCTTTCTGGTCCCGCCTCTGATTTCTCCTTGCTTACATTCAACAGGCGTTCTTTTCTCAATCGATGGAGAATTGGATAGAGGGTACCTTCTTTCACCTCGAGAAGCCCTTCAGTTTTTTCATCTAATTCTCGAGCAATGCCATAACCATGGATTCCACTTTCATGTAGTCTTACAATGGCAAGAACTGCGTATTGAAGAAGGCCTCTTCTCATCTCAACCTTCCAGCCTTCTTCGAAGCTATGCGCTTTCTTCAAGCAGTTCAACCTCTCCTGTGAATAGTAGGATGTCCTGCTTTGATATGTTTAAGTCTGTCTGTCAATGTTGACGCAAAGCATCTGCATCATGCCTTCTATTCGGCACAAGCAAACGAAGCTCATTCCAGAGGCTTGAGGAATATGTTCTTGGTTCTCTGATCAAAAGATAAAAGAATGATCCAAAGAACCGGAGAATTGAGCTAATCATTAACATCCAGAATACTGCCATGTAGCTTCCAATGATCGGAACTAAAGCTTCACCAACAAAACCTGCGATTAGTGAACCCAGCAGTAGAATGATTCCGGTGAATGTGTTGTATACTGCCAAGTGTGCCCCTCTTTCTTCTTCAGGCGCAATATCATAAATGTACGCTGTGATAGCATTGGCCGATGAAGCCACAGTGAATCCTGCAAGTATGTTGGCTGTATAGATAACCCATACACCCGGGATATTCAGGAAATCCGAAATCGGCATTGAAAGGGCATACATCATTGGAATTAAGAATAACAGCCCTCTCCCCAAGAGAATGAGTGGCTTTCTACCGACCCTATCGCTCAGCTTACCAAATGGCACCGTGAAGACTACAATAGATATAGTCATCACTGCTGAAGCGATTGCAATCTCAAACAACGTATTGCCAAGCCAATCTCTTTGCACAACAATGAAATATGGCCATGACATCGACATGGCAAAAGAGAAGAAGACCGCTACGAAAGAAAATCGTCTGAAGTCTCCTGGTTTAGATAGAAGCTCAAGCATGGGCGGAAATTTTCTGCGCTCTCGCATATCTCGCGGTCTGTCCTGAATTTTCAGTGAGAGAAGCGAAGCAGCAATTCCAATTAGTGCTGTAATGTAGAAGGGAATATAATATGCCTCTCTCCATACTTCGACACTTGGGAAGAGAATAAATCCTAGATCTCCTAAACCTCCTCGGATTGCTGGGATTAGCATTGGAAAGCCTGCAATGAATCCTGAGGCCAGTGTTGCTATCAGAGATGCAACGTTTACAACCGTCCCTAATCTGCCAAGTTCGTCTCCTCGATTCTTCTCTCCCATCAAACCTCCAATTAGTGATTGCCACGTTGGAATTTGAATACTAAACAAAACAGATTGAATTCCATACATGATTATCATGTGTATCGGAGTTTCAGCCCATAGGAAAAGCAACACCATGAAGAGCCCTGTCATTGTGCCAAATGCTACGAACGCTTTCGTTCGTCCTACTTTGTCTGAGGATGCTCCCCATACCGGTTGAAGTATAGTAGGTGCGATGTTACCCACACTGCGAAAAGCTCCGAGTTCTGCATAGTTTGCACCCATATCTAGGAGGTAAGTATTTAGAAATGGTGAGTGCATTCCAAGTGCAAACTGAGTAAGGGCACCAACAAGATACACACTGGCAGGTAGTTTTTGATGTTGTACTATTGGATTGTCGGTTGTGCTGGTATCTTCGTTATTAGACAAGACGAAGTGCTCTCCTAGATTCTTTTTTTGCCGGCCCTGAGGCCTTATTAACTGTGTTCTTAGTGCCTCTGTATTTTTCTAGCAATCGACCGAGACGGTTATGTGGAAGTGGTAGAACAAGACAATACCAGTGAGAGCTGCCAAATGCTAGAGAAAAGTGTATACAGACGACGATTAGATGAGGTAGAGCATGTTCTTCAGAAGAACTCTGCTGATTTTGCCTTACTGACACCTTCGCCAGGATACCAATACCTTACAGGATCCGCGTATCAAATGCATGAACGTTTGGTAGCACTATTAGTGATACCCCGCGAAGAACCCCAAATCATCGCTCCTTCATTTGAGGTATCAGATCACGCAAATAACACGTGGATTTCCAAATTTCTTCCCTGGAATGAGAACGAAGATCCCTACGTAATTCTTGCTGGAGCTGTTGCCTCAAAACCAGATGGATTCAATGTTATGTTTGATGAGAAACTGCCATTGGGAATATACTGGGGTATTAAGAAAGCAATTGGAGAGTTTCAGAAAACAAACTCACTAACTCCTCACTTGGAGAGCATGCGCTTGATCAAAAGCCAAGAAGAAATTGATATGATGAAGCGTGCTGGACAGATTATAGACAAGGCTGTAATGAAAGCTTTTCAATCAGCCAAGGTAGGTATGACAGAGAAAGAAGTTCAGCAAATTGTACAAAATGAGGTTGCTACGCACGGTGCATCTCAGACTTTTGCGGCAGTACAATTCGGAGAAAAAACCGCCCTTCCCCATGCAAGATCTGGTGAACGTGAATTGCGTGAAGGTGATATGGTCCTCATGGATTGTGGATGCTCCATCGAAGGCTACAACACAGATATGACACGAGTAGGTGTAGTTGGCGAGCCTACTACCGAACAGGAGAAAGTACACTCTATCGTTAAGCTTGCTGAAGAAACTGCTCTTGAGCGTTTGAAACCTGGTATTGCGTGTGGCGCCGCAGATGGCATAGCCAGAAGAATCATTGAAGAAGCTGGATACGGCGATGAATTCACCCATCGGCTCGGACACGGTATCGGACTTGAGGTCCATGAACCTCCTTACATCATACGCGGTAATGCTCAGATATTGGAGCCTGGAATGACTCACAGCGTTGAACCTGGTATCTATCAGGAAGGTAAGTTTGGAGTTCGCATTGAAGACCTTGTAGTGATTACAGAGAATGGTGCAGAAGTCCTAACTTTCTCTCCAAGAGAGCTATTCATTATTGACGTTTGATTCTTCAGAGCTTTGTGAGGTTTCCTCATTAGAAACCTCACCTGTTTTCATTTCTGGAGTTTCTGGAGCTATATCTTCTGATTTTGTTTTCGACATTATCTTATCTAGAGCCTGCCTATCTTCTTCGGAAAGCGCTCCCATTGCAACTTGGTTTTGGAGCGCAATCATATTCATGATTACATTGTAAAAAGCTGGGAGAACATGTCTTGTTGTCATCCTCTCGTTGTAATCTTGTTCTGCTAACTCCTTGGCCACTTTCAAAGATTCCTTTGTGACTTCACCCTTGCCTACACCAAGACAGTTCTTGTCACTCACATAATATTTACTGCCATCATACTCCAATGGATAGGTTCGACAAGAGATAGGTTTGAAGTATGCAATGTTGCAGCTCTTAGATTCTTCATTATAGAATATGCACGCTTTTTTCTCTGGGTCGCCTTTCAATGGCTTTGGAAACATGGCCATAGTGAGCATTTTATCATCTTCCGCGTCGGGAAATATGCCAACCCCGCCTAGAACATAGTTGAGCTGATTTTGTGAGGTCCAACGTGAAAGGTCTCCAATTGTCACTCGCACCTGGTGGCGTGTATGACATGCTTGTGTTTCACATTCTTGGCCCAAACATTTGAAATTGTACTTGCTCTTCTCTGCCATGGTTTTCTCCCCCTTGTGGGGTTCTATTAACTTGGTTGCCCTCGATAGATTTCACCACTTAATTATTTCGAAATGTCAAACATGAAAAGTCATTAATCGAAAGGTATTTCTACATCCAAATTCGCGAGAAAATTACAGTAGACTAAGGAAAGCATAAAATGGCGAATGATTCTTGGTACGCTAACGATACTGATTTTGTGAAAAACAAACTCGAAACTTCTGATGCCGGACTTCCTTCGGATGAGGTAACGAAACGCCAGGAAAAATATGGTTTAAATGAGTTGGTGGAAACTGGAGGTATCAGTCCTCTACGTATGTTCATCAACCAATTCTTGGACCCAATGGTAATTATTCTGATCATTGCGATTTTTATTTCACTGGCAACCGCACTGATACCTGGCTCTCATGAAGAAGGCGGATTCATTGATTCAATAGTGATTACGTCGATTGTTATTTTCAATGCAATCTTTGGCTTTGTCCAGGAGTACAAATCAGAACAAGCCTTGGAAGCACTCAAAGAGATGGCCGCACCTCGTGCACGTGTTATGCGGGACGGTCTATGGACTGAAATAGAATCAAAATATCTAGTTCCAGGGGATCTCATTGCCCTTGAATCGGGGGACAAGGTTGCCGCAGATGCGCGTGTTATTTCTGCAATGGGCTTCTCTGCTGATGAGGCACCTTTGACTGGAGAATCAATTGCCGTGCGAAAAATAACCGATTCTATTCATTTGACTCGTCCCGTTATTGGCGACATGAAGAATATGGTCTTCCAAGGGACAATAATTACTGCTGGAAAAGGACAGGCTGTTGTAACCTCTACAGGTATGCAAACGGAATTTGGTAAGATTGCTACACTGGTACAAGAAAGTGAGAAGGAGATGACACCTCTCCAAATTGATTTGGACGACCTTGGTAAGAAACTTGGTTCTCTGATCATTGTCCTAGTTATCTTAGTATTTGCAGCAGAAGTCCTACGAAATGTATCTGACAGCCTCATTGAGGAGCTGATGGCTGCCATTGCTCTCGCTGTTTCCGCGATACCAGAAGGATTGCCTGCTGTTGTGACAATCACTTTAGCGATTGGTGTGCAACGTATGGTACAGGAAAATGCCATAGTTCGAAGATTGCCCAGTGTGGAAACACTCGGTTCAACTACGGTCATATGCTCGGATAAAACTGGAACAATTACAAAGAACGAGATGACAGTGAAGGTTCTCTATACCGATGGTAAGGCTGTTGATGTTTCAGGAACGGGATACACGAGAAAAGGCAAATTTACGTATCAAGGCATTGAGATAGATCCAGCAACTGATGCGAACCTCTCTCGCACACTCCAAATTGGTCAGCTTTGCAGCAATACGATTCTTCAGCCGGATCCTACAGGGAAAGCTGATTGGTCGCTTGTGGGTGATCCAACTGAGGGTGCTTTGCTTGTTGCAGCAGAGAAAGCAGGAATACATCATTCTGAAACCATACAGAAATACAAGGAAATTTCTGAGATATCCTTCGATTCAGCGAGGAAGCGCATGACCGCAATCACTATTGATGATTCGGGTAGCTATTTTGGATTTTCAAAAGGAGCACCTGAAATTTTACTCAGATTGTGTTCTGAGATTTACTATGATGGAAAAAGTAGACCGCTAACTGATCAGGATCGAAAGCGGATTCTCGATGTGAATGCGGAATTGGCAGAGAGTGCGCTTAGAGTGCTGGCTCTTGCATACAAACCCATAGCATCTGAAATTCCTGATTGGGAACCAGAACAGGTCGAGAAGAACCTGATTTTTGTAGGTCTTGTTGGAATGATGGATCCTCCCCGTGATGAGGTTAAAGACGCCATTAAGATCTGTAAAACAGCTGGTATCAGACCAATCATGATAACCGGTGATCATAAACTCACTGCAAGAGCAATAGCTCATTCTGTCGGTCTGATTGAGAGAGATGGCAAGGTTCTAACTGGTGCTGAAATTGACCAGATGACGAAGAGCGAGTTCAATGAATGCGTCCATAGCTGCAATGTATTTGCTAGAGTTGCACCTGAGCACAAACTTCAGATTGTAAAAGCATTAAGGAACTCGAATCAGGTTGTGGCTATGACTGGAGATGGTGTTAATGATGCTCCTGCTGTCAAAGCCGCAGACGTTGGTATCTCTATGGGCATCCGCGGCGCTGATGTGACGAAAGAGGCGTCTGACGTAATCCTTACCGATGACAATTTTGCAACCATCGTGACAGCCGTTGAAAAGGGCCGTGAAATATACTCAAACATTCGAAAGTTTGTTCGATTTCTACTTGCTGCAAACTTTGACGAGGTGTTCTTGGTTTTCACTATTATCATGATTGGGTTGCCGTTGCCAATCACTGCCATTCAGATTCTATGGCTTAATCTGGCAACTGATGGATTCCCTGCATTAGCCTTGGGTGTAGATCCCCCCGAAAAGGGCGTTATGAAACGCTCGCCCAGAAAACCTGGTGCAAAGATGATGGACAAGGGGATGATTTCCTATATCCTCATTGCTGGCTTCATGGCATTCTTGGCTTCAACTACAGTATTCCTGTTCTCTCTCTGGGAGTTGAGCGGTGGAGTCATTCCAGGAATAACTGCTCCACTGTTGACAGATCTTGAATGGCGAACAGCAATCGCCCCAAGTGGATGGACATGGGATCTCATACTCACTCATGCAAGAACGAATGTCTTTGCAAGTGTCGTGACGTTTGAGCTTCTATTTGTGTGGAATTGCAGGGACGAGTACAACCCTATCTGGAGGACATCAATTCGAGAATCAAAAACACTCATTGCAGCAGTACTGCTATCGGTCATTCTAACTTTGGCAACAATATACGTGCCATTCATGCAACCATTGTTCGAAACAGTTGCGCTTGATCTCGCAGATTGGGCATTGATACTGATAACATGTATTCCTGCTCTTCTGATACCGCCGCACAAGATATTTGGACGCTTCAGGGACAGAAAAGAGAATTAGGCTGGAAGTCTTTTTTCAAGCCAATTTTCCATGTCTCTGAGGACCATTTCTTTTTCTAGTTCTTCATGGAGTCCATGATAAAGACCCTCATAGAGTCGCCAAGTTTTATCAGGTGATGCCAGGCTTTCAAAAAAGACCTTGGTCTTCTCAGCATCTACCATTTTATCGTCACCTGCTTGCTGAACGAATGCTGGAAGATTTATTTCTGATGCGGCCTTCATTGCTCTTTTCGCAGCCTTCAGTCCCTCAATTCCGAACCTTGCCGTTACGATCTCAACTCGTATTGGGTCATTTTCCATTTCTTTTACTACTTCCAAATCATGAGTTGCATATTCAAGGGGTAGTTGATTTGAAAAATATCTCTTGATGTTTAAGATGGACAGAATCCGTCCTGCAGCATATGTTACTGGATTAATACCAAGTTTTTCGGAAACTCCTGGGCATGAAAGAATCATCCCATCTACATCTTTGGGATAGGTTGCTACGTATCTTATTACATGTTGGCCTCCTAACGAATGACCAAAAAGGAATGTGAGTTTGTTGAGGTGTCTATCTTTCACTTGCATAACGATGTTGTACATATCCTCAATATATTCATCGAAACTCATTACATGGCCCTTTATGCCAGAGTAGTGACCAAATCCTCTCATATCAGGTGCGAATACAGCGTATCCTCGTTCAGAGAAATATTCTCCTATGTTTTTGAGGGCATATCCATGACTGCCTAGACCATGTATAGCTATCAGGAGAGCCCGTGGTAACTCATTATCAGGGTGCCAGACTGACATATGCATCCTCACACCATCGAAACCCGTGTAGTGGCTTTCTGTATACTTCATTCGAACACAGTCAGCTAGAGTAACTACTCGCTAATAATCTTGGTTAGAAAAAGAAATGAAGGGAAAAAATCTGCATTGCAGACTTTCCCATTTAGATGATGATACTAGAATTTGTTTGGTACAGGCTTCTCGCCCGAATAGTCGTAGAATCCCATTCCTGCTTTGCGACCAACCCATCCTGCACGAACCATTTTTCTAAGCAATGCTGGGGCTCTGTACTTGCTGTCCTTGAATTCATCTACGAAATAATCTGCGATGTAGAGCATTGTATCAAGTCCGACAAAATCAGCTAGTGTCAATGGTCCCATTGGCCAATTCAAACCCAGTTTAATTGCTAAATCCATGTCTTCCACAGTAGCAACGCCTTCTTGAATGGCGAATACTGCTTCAAGCAATGCTGGAACAAGTAATCTGTTTACTGCAAAACCTGGGGCCTCATTAACTAAAACAGTTTTCTTCCCGACCTTGTGAGAAACATCTTCAATCACCTTGACAGTGGCATCATCAGTTGCCTGACCCTTGATTATCTCTACCAATCCCATAACAGGAACCGGATTGAAAAAATGCATCCCAATGAATTTCTCGGGACGTTTAGTGACTGCTGCCATCTGGGTGATACTGATACTTGATGTGTTTGAAGCAAGAATTGCATGCTCTGGGGCTGCTCCATCTACTTCCCTCCATGTGTCAAGTTTCAGTTTAACAATTTCAGGAATAGCCTCAATTACCAGATCAACATCTTTCACTGCATCCTTTAGATCAAGAACTCCCTGGACTCTGCCAAAGACTTCGTCTGCCTCTGCTTGGGTCATTCTCTCTTTGGCAACACCTCGGTCGAGATTCTTCTTTATAGTTGCGAGACCCTTGTCTATGAACTTCTGGTCAATATCTCTCATTTTGACTTCGTAGCCGGCCTGGGCGCATACATGTGCGATGCCATTTCCCATCTGACCAGCACCAAGTACTGCAATCTTTTTGATTTCCATATCGTTCTCCTCCAAAATTGGATGAATCTGTTTCAGGCTCGCAGCTAGGTGGGTAATATGTGTGACGCCTTGTTCATTTGCTATCACCAGAACTGTATATATTGGTATATGAGAGAAATACTATTGCTCAAAACAATTGGCTTATAACACAAAAACAAAATTAATGGTTTGTTGTGCAACCTTTTATATATCTGGTGTACGATTTACAAACCAAACAGGTGCTAACAATGGAAGTATCAAAGCGATTCTTTGGTCTATCAGATGCCAATGATGACATCTTACGTCTGGCACAAATAATGACGATCCTAATGCCTATCTTTTCACTCACACTAATGATTAGTAGCACCTTCTTCATGATATTTGTTGCAGAAGCTGTAGGCGGTGGTGATTATATTCAGGGTCTTGGAATCGTTGGAGGTTTAGTTGTTCTCCAGATGGCAGTTTCAACTCTTCTTGATTATCCGACAGGTGCATTGGCTGATCTTCTTGGACAGCGATTTATCCTCGCCTCGGCCTTTCTTACGTATGGTATTGCCTTCTTTATTGTTTCGCTGGTAACATCCTCCACATCTCTAATGCTACTAGTTGCCATTTACGCATTGCAAGGATTTGCTCAATCGCAACAAAGTTGAACTCTGGCAACCTGGTTTGACAATAACTATCGGGTAGCAGTTCCTGCTGATTCAGATAGGAAACAGTACGGACTCTTCCAAGCTCGTGTAGGAATGATGTTCCAGATTGCAGCAACCCTTTCACTGATTCCAGGAGCAATTATTGCTACGATTCTTGGGAGAGCATGGGTATTCCAATTGCAGGCAGTTCTTTGTATAGTCATTGCTTTCGTAGTGTTACGCATTGTCCAAGATTTACCTGAGATCAAGGAAGCAAAGGAACAGGAAAGAACCACTAGCGTTTCTCCCGGTGAATACGTTGGCATACTCAAAAGCGGTGTGCGTTACTTGATGGACGAGCCTTGGGTTAAGTATGTCATAATCGGTAGCATGATGGCTACAAGTACTGTGATGGTTTGGGGTAAGCTACTTGATCACCGATGTTGCGGTGTCAAGCTTTAGAACTGTCCTCTTTGTTCCTGGGATTTTCCAACAGGAACGTAGTGGGGTTTGGTCCAGAAGGTTTGAACCAAAGACGTGGATTCCCCGATTCAGATTCCTCCAATCAACTGGCTTTGTTTTCTATATGGCCTTTGCAGCTATAATGTTCTTCTTCCCTCCGGCTTCCGCAGCCGCTGAAATGCTTATGCTCACTATTCCGTACACTCAGATCGTCATCATGCAGCTACCGGTCTCTAGCATTCTTCCAGTACTGCTGATGACGATCACATTCACTTCATGCGGCATTTTCGGTGGCTTCGCCGAGATTCTCACACAGCGTGAGTTGCTAGATGTCATCCCCAATAAGATTCGCAATAGCATGTACTCTCTATCTCCAACTATCGGAATCTTGCTAGCGATTCCCCAAATCGCTCTCTTCGGATGGCTTATTCCTACGGCAGGATTCCCCGTAACAATGACTCTCTGTGCAATAATCTCCCTAGTGGGAGTATTGATGATTGCCAAGGGATTGAGTCATCCGAAACCTCTCGCAAAAGATCTCGAGCAGCCGTCTTCGACAATCGAGAAGTTAGTGGAACAGGAGTAATTTACTCCTCGACCACTTCTTCTCCCCTTTTCTTTCTCTGGAATGCAACGCAACAACATTAATACTCTTACAAAACATGTACGCGTTGGTGTTTAACAATGGGAGAGCGCCCAGGATTTCTAACAGTTACATATTCAGGTTCCGGACTGGACACACTTGGTCACGAAAAGAAGATGGTTCGTGAGAAGGATGTTGAGTTCGATGGTGATGATGGATCTTTTGAATTAACCGACATTCGACTTGTTTGGATTAAAAAACCATCCAAATGGGGTGGTGTCAAAAAGTTTGGTGCTGTAGCAGGCGTAATTGCAGCCAGTGTTGCTGCGGATGCCATTGGTCACCAGATTGGTGGTGTAGGTGGAAGAGCTCTTAGTAGAGCTGGCCATTTGGCATCGTATGCAGCTGTAGGCTCAGCTATTTCAACATGGTCACGTGATTCATACTACAACAAAGACAAGGATGGGAATACGGAAAGTATTGCTATCCCTGTGCTGGCTGTCAGTCAAGCTGCTCAAAGCGGTGATAAGCTGGTTGTTGATTTGAAATCAGGTGGCAATATGCAGTTCAAGTTCAAGCAGAAAAAGGTCATAGTTTCAATAATCGCCAACATCACATCTGCTCAGAATGCAGGAAAATGTCCATACTGCGGAACAAATGCTGGACATGCTACGGCCTGTCCAAAATGTGGTGCACCAATTGAAGGAGGCGGTGGCGGTCCCACTGCTGGTGGAGATACCTTCACAGCTACTATCAGTACAGGTGGAGGTGGTGGAACTTTTTGCACCAATTGTGGCAATCCAGTTCCTCCAGACGGAAAATTCTGCGGTAAATGCGGTAGCCAAGTTTAATCCAGTATGGAAACATGAGGCGTTGATATACGCCTCAATCCTTCCTTTTTCTATTTGAACAGATTCTCTTCAGTAGATCTGTACACTGATTTGGCATTCTCTTCTCCACTCTCGTATTCGTATCCTCTAACGATAACAACAGGAAGTCCTTCATTTGCTTGACCCATAATCATTTCTGCAGCCGATGCAACTTGATCGATTTGGCAGACCAAAGAATGCTGTAAGATGCGGTCATACAGATCCTTTCTTCCTTTATTGTATTTGAACGCATTAATCCCAGCACACCCAACAGCTATATTGATGGCTCCTTTTCGCCAAGGTCTTCCCTCGGTATCGGAGATTATCACAGCAATCTCCTGATTGGTTTCCTCTCCGAGTTCTTCCATTATTCGATATGCACTCTTGTCGGCATCCTTCGGCAAGAGAACAAATTTGCCTTCAGGAGCATTGGAACGGTCTACACCACTGAAATTGCAAATATGCCCATTTTCCAATTCGGTTATTAGGGCTCTAGATGACCTAATTACATTCTTGCTTTCTTGAAGTGCGATTTCCACTTGGATCGCATCAAAATCATTGGCTTCAGCAATTTCCGTTGCTTTCTGAGAAACTTCTACCTCTGAGCCAGTGATGACTCTGCCTTCTGCTTTTGATATCAGAGTATGCGCAATAACAAGGATGTCACCAGTAACAAGTTTCATTGGTATTTTTTCAAGACTCTGCAAAATCAATCCCGCAATATTGTTTCCTTCTTCTACGATCGGAATTCCTGGAAGTGGAATGATTTCTATCTTGTCTGCTGCCAAAGTATGAACCTCTCACTATGTGTAACCCAACCATCGGAAAAACCTGCTGTCTTGAGCGTTTTTGCTAAAAACTACGGAAATCGCCGGAAACCGCGGAAATTATACGTAGTGGGGTATTTACGGGAAAACGTTATTATAAAGAAAGATGAGTTTCTAACAGTCCCAGATATATGCAAACACATCCTAGAACGCGAAATTTGCCGTTTTTGGAGGACATTGCTGCAATCATGGAACTGTAGACCTTGTGGTGTGAAAGAATTGAGTAAGAAGAACAACTCCACTCCAGCCTCTACTGGAGGTGGCGGCGATATCAAACAGGGCACAATTGCCAAATTCATGAGGAAAAGAACCCAGTTAGTTGGCTTTGAAACTGGTCTCAATAAGCACACACAGTATGCCATTGAATTCCTCGACAATGCAATTGATGCTCTTGAAAGCTG
>JARGGA010000466.1 GCA_029210805.1 Candidatus Thorarchaeota archaeon | reverse complement strand
TAAGCTTAACTCAAACGCGTCACTGGATGACCTTCCTAAGGTTTTAATAGAAACATAAGCGCTAGAATAAAAATTACTAGGATAAATCCAAAAATCATACAATTCCTAATCTCCTCCGTTGAATTATAGGATTTCACAATGGAACAATGACCTGTTTCGGATTCATCATCGGCATCACTTCGTATCCATAGCATGCAATCGCCTGCTTTGCAAATGCTTTCCTGAAATGGACAATCACGAAGATTCGTTCTCACTTGTTTTGAAACCATGAATGACCCTCCAGAAACTCCGTGTATTGAAGGGTTATCGCCTTTTTGGCAGATATATCATAGCAGTTTGAAAACTTTAATCCACTAAAGATAATCAAACAATAAGAAGTAGAATGAGCCCACGAGGGGCCCTAACTAGTAAGGACTCTAATAGACCTCTCTGGGGCTATCCCTTAAACGGTCAGGAAGTTGTCCACCTTCGCCCAACATTTCAAGCTCGCAATTACGTCCTACGCGGGCGCCAGAACGTAGCAAAAAGCCAGTCTTGGTGATTCCACGGGCCTGACGCTCTGCTGCACGGCGATTAATCATTGAAATATTCGAAGGTACGGTTACAAGTAGTTTCTTCTGGCTTTCATCGACAGCCAAAAGGATTGCATCGTCTACATTGGTCCTTGTAGTTTCCTGCCACTGGGAGGATGATGTGTTAAACTCGAGATATACGGGCATCGGTTGAGACTCCCTAACTGAATTAATCAACATATTCTGAGGTGCTTATAATAAAATCTCGCGCGTCCTAGAGGGATATTTTTCACCCAATCTATGTTGGCAGTAGGTGTGCAGTGCCACAATGGTCGCAGACAACGGCTTCTACGTAATACTCAGGAAGTGGAAGCGGTGCATCACAATTCTGACATTTCAATTCCGTGAGGTTTTTCCGATCTTCTGGTGTGATGTCCAATTTGAAAACTTTCTCTGCTACGTCATTAATACCCTTGCCAATCTTCTGTGCAGCTTTGGCAACAGCACTTGTTTCTGTATCGGTCAATGAGCCCAGACCCACTGCTTGGAAGAAAGTGTTCAATGCATCACCAACCATATTTAAAAAAGAACCAATACTTCGACCTCTTTTCCATGAGATGACATCTGCGATTTGAACCTCAATAAGAGTATCATCAGGATGTCCTGGAATCTGGTAGCCGTTCCTCCAATCAACAAGTCCCTCTCTTTTCTGAGAGAGAGCGCGAGCACAGCTTGGACACTCTAGACGAAAATCAGGTGTAGAGAAAAATCCCTTCTTGTGTTTCTTCTCACCATGTTTATACCAACACCTCTTGTGTGCAACTTGATTGCATTCTGGACAAGGAAACAGGTAATACTTCGTGGGAGTTGCTTTGATAGATTTTCCAGCAACATTCGGGACATATGCTAAGTCTGCAGGAGTGTAATCCAACAACTTCTTTCCGCACATAAAACAGGTTTTGTCCTTGAACTTATCCATTTTATCAGGTGTTAGTTTCATTGAATGAACCTCAGGCATGGCTCGAATTTCCAGACTTAAAAGGTATTTTCTTCGAGTGGAAAACAACACATTCAAGTGCAGGATATTTGCTACTGCCGTTTCCTAGAACAAAGTAATCACGTTGAAGTCCGAGTGATGAAACTGTTGGAATGATTCCCCGTCCAGGTGTAAATCGATGAGTACGGCACATTACGTTCTGAGTCTAGATGCAATATCTGAAGATTCGATACCACTGGTTGGTGGTAAAGCAGCAAAACTTGGTGAAATGAAAAATGAAGGTTTTCAAATCCCTGATGCGTTTGTAGTCACAACTAAAGCTTATGTAGACTCAATTAGCAAGGGTGGAGTAAAGGAGATTATCTCGCAGGCATTGGCTGAAATTGATTACGATCAGCCAGAAACGGTGAAAGCGGCTTCTGAAAGGATTATGTCTGCAATCGAAGATCTCAAACTTGACGATTCAATACTTGGCGAGATCAATTCAATATATCATAAAATGGGTGAAACACGAGTTGCAGTGAGATCCTCAGCAACTGCAGAAGACCTTGCAGAAGCGTCCTTTGCCGGACAGTACGAAACCTACCTTAATGTTAAAGGTAGTTCATCGCTTCTCGAGAATATCAAGAAGTGCTATACATCATTGTGGGTTCCAAGGGCTATATCATACAGACATAGTAAGGGCATTCAGCATGAAGCCGTCCAATTGGCGGTCCTCGTACAAACAATGGTTGATGCCAAGAAAGCAGGTGTTCTCTTCACAGACGACCCCACCGCAAAATCAGGAACTCAGATGGTCATCGAGTCAAACTTTGGACTTGGTGAATCAGTTGTTTCGGGTGTCGCGTCCCCAGATAGATATACTGTATCGAGAAAAGATAATCGAGATTATAAAACGCATAAAGTTCTCAGTTGTGAAATTGGCACAAAGGACATCATTATTCAATCAGATACAAGTTCATCAGGAATATCAAGTACTGCGGTTTCTCCGGAACTTGGTCAGCAATCCTCCCTTTCAAATGAAGAGGCAATTGCTCTCGCAGAGATTGGTGCAGACCTTGAGAAATTATTTGAAGGACCCCAAGATATCGAATGGGCATTTGATGACAAAGGAGTCATTCATGTTCTCCAATCTAGACCTATCACCGTTCTCAAAGGCAAGAGTGAAGACGATGAAATCATGTGGTCCAGGGGCTATAGTGATGATTATTGGAACGATAATGTAACACCTCTGTTTTTTGAATTGCTTGGCCAGCA
>JARGGA010000465.1 GCA_029210805.1 Candidatus Thorarchaeota archaeon | reverse complement strand
TACCTGCATAACTAGTATCGTTTGCTTCCGTTGTTGTAGGGAAATCGGATGATTCAGTATATCCAGTTATGTATGCATTGCTTGATTCATCAACAGCAATGGCCCACCCTCCATCATAACTGCTTCCTCCAATTAGAGTCGAGTATATGAGCGTTGAACCATCTGAACTTAATTTCAAAATGAATGCATCTCTTCCATCATTGTGAGTTGTATCATTGGCTCCGGGTGTGGTTGGGAAAAGAGTTGAATCTGTATACCCAGTAATGTATGCGTTGTTCGAACTGTCAAGAGCCATGGATTGACTCTCTTCATAGCCAGAGTCTCCAATAAAGGTCGAATAGAGTAAGAATGGATCAATAACCAAAGGTAGGTCTTTCTCATACTTAGAATCAATCTGATAGCTGAAGCTATTTTCATTAAAGAGAATGAAATTGCCTTCAATCATTACTCGACCTTCTAATGTATCCTGAAATATCACGAGATTCTTATCCAGTAGTGAACCAAAGGTCGTTTCTGCTACAAGACAGCCTTCCTTACCAACTGAAAGGCTGTCGATACCACCATACTCTAGTCTGATATCTTCTGGATTTCCGTCTGGCCATACTACAAATTCGTATTTCAGACCCTCATCTGAAACCCTGTAAATGAGGTCAATATTGTCATAGAGATTTGGATAGATTATCTCTGGAAAACTGCGAATGCCTCTATGCCATAGAGTAGGATCATTTCCGATAAGGAAGTTGGATGTGTGTGAAAGAGCATCCTCTCCTTGTGGAGTCACACTGTTTGCTCCTTCAAAACTTAGGGTTATGAAAATAGACTCTTGTTTTTCTGAGATGCCTCCCTCGGAAACTTCGTCAATTCGTTTATTCTCGGTAGCACGTGATTGAAGTCTATAGATCACACTTGATTCAGTGAATCATATACCTATTCCTGATACGTCCCCGTAGAACAGAATATCACTGTTCTGAACCTGCCCAAGGTTCTCATAAAACTGAGAGGGCATTGCTCTCTGAGCATGCTCTATAACTTGAGCTACTTCCATCTCCACGGTATTCTTAGAATCATCAGAACGAATTGATGTTCCTACAAGTGGAACAAATGTTGCAGAGTTTACAATCAGAAGAAAACCTAACACTAACACTAGACCAAGAACTGAATATCTCCCACTCTTCATCTCACGAATCTCCAGGACAAATTCTTACACTTGGTGGTTATATCAATGTCTAAAATTAACGTATCCATTTAATTGATTCAGCAAAAGGAGAAGGTAGGGCCCGTTTCGAAGAAAGAGTTGTAGGTATTCGCGTGGTTAGGAGGGGGAGATTTATACTCAAGAAGGATATCGATCCAGCAAGAGTTTTTTTTTCGGAAACGGTCCCTATAACTATGTAATATCCTCAGTGAATGTATTATAACCCTTAGGTTTGATGCATAAAAGATACAATCGTTAACTTTCTAATCAATTCGACACACATAATTGCAATAACACCGATGATTGGTTCGACAGTAATCTGTTCCATCAATATTGAAAATTCATCTTATGGGTCGCAATCAATATCGGCTGAGCTTTGAAAATGGAGTCCACTAAAGAGGTGAGGCCGTGACCTGAAGGTCTTCTAGTAGCCCCATTCCTGTCCCAGTCGCTGGCGATACCAGCGTTGGCCTTTCTTGGTCAGCGAGTAATTTCCCATGAGGTTTTGAAGAAGACCCATGTTCTCCATATTCTGTACAACATTATAGAGTGAGGCATCAGAGGCCTGAGTAGCCTGCTTAAGCTTCTCAAAGTCCATCTTGCCCTCGCGCTTGAGCGCTTGTGCAATTTCGAACTTGCCAACAGACTTCGTTTCTTCTCTGACAATGATGTGTCCGCAGTTTGTGCAGAGCATGTCTCCTTTGTGGTCGTCACGGGCAACTTCTCGACTACCACAGATCGGACAGGCAGTCTTTGTAAATTTTAATGCGCGTCTATGTGACATATATTTTTACGACCAAGTGAACTCGAAATTCATCCTTGATAAAACTAACGAAGTGACAGAGGTTTATTCAGGCTTGGACTGAGCAAGTTTCCTGAAGAATGCCTCGTAATCGATCTCAAAGGCAACCCTTGTTCCAGGTCGTGCTTTCCCGGCGCGAGTGTCTGCTTCAATGTACCCCATTTCAGCAAGCTCCCTAAGATCCGTCACAACACTCCGTCGTGCCTTTCGTCGGAACTGGCGAATACGATCTATACTGACCCAACCTCCTTCTTGGTAGGCGAGAGTGATTACAACAAGAAGTGTAGCTGCGAGACGATCGGGAAGAGGTGTATCCTCAAGCAGGATATCTCCGCTTGGATCTGTGTCTATGTAAAAGACATGGCTCACGGGATTGTGACGGATCGCCAATCCAACTGGTGCTACCTTGCGATGAAGTTCTCCTAACCTTTGAAACAGAATATGTCTCCCAGTTTCTTCAGGAAAGCCCAGAGCATCGAGCATGTCATCCACACCTGCTCCTATGGGGTCCCCTGATCTGGTCAACAATTTCATGAGGATGGAGTACTCGTTCATTGTTTGCAGGAACATTCAAGTCCAATTAAACTTAGGCAATCTGTATTCTAAGCTTATCCACTTGGCGCGTTCACCAACGATGCTAGATTCGCTCTGACATGTTGTATTATCACCGTTCTTCAAATTTCACCAAATCTAGTAGTAACAATATGTGCCCTTATTCTGTGACCCTCAATAGTGGCTTCGGTATATATACTAAATCTGA
Organism: Candidatus Thorarchaeota archaeon; assembly: GCA_029210805.1. Taxonomy (GTDB): domain Archaea; phylum Asgardarchaeota; class Thorarchaeia; order Thorarchaeales; family Thorarchaeaceae; genus MP5-2226. The sequence continues at coordinate 36 of JARGGA010000465.1, read as the reverse complement.
GTCCATATACTTGTGAAACATTATGGCTCTAGCAAC
>JARGGA010000464.1 GCA_029210805.1 Candidatus Thorarchaeota archaeon | reverse complement strand
TGACGGTAGAAAAATCCGTAGACTTGACTTTCGTCGTGGGTTCCTACACACATTGATCCTCTTCAAGGTATAAAAAGACCTACAGAATGACTCTTTCTTTCAATGTTCATCTAAGATATGTCCAGGTTTGTCCGGGATTTTAGCAGCTGTTACCAACCCTGTTGACTAGATGTTCTATAGAAATCTGCAGAGTTTGACAAGGCACATCTTATCCAGACCCCAACGTAGGTCCAGCCATATGGATTAATCTCTTCATAATCCCTCCAGAATAACGTGTCATAGATTGGATACCATGTTCCTGAAGGTGTTGTGTAGCTTCTGTAATTCTTGGCACCCCAAGAAACGCTATCTCCATATTCATATTGGCTCCAGCCAATAGGAAGCGGATTCTGTGTCATGTCAAGGATGACGTACTGCAGTTCCCATGACGCACTCGATAGAAAACCAGCACTAATTCCATAGTAGAAACTTGATGCTACCTTAATTTCTATGTTCGTCAGTCCCTTATCTTGAGGCTGAACTTTGATAACAACATAGTAGTCTATATAGTAAGACCCCGCAACCGAATGACCATGAACATAGTAATCGCCTTGTGTTTCATCAACTGTTACTGGATTCCAGATAGTAGTTGAATAACCAACTTTTGTAAATGCATAATAATTGCCCGGATAAATCGTTCCCTGATTTGCAACAACTCCTGTTGGTTCTGCTACAACAGTCTGCGGCAACAGGAATATGACCGCCAATATTAGGGTTATAGATAAGCCTATTTTACGATCCCTCAATTCACTTTTCCTGTTCTCGATATTGAGAACGAAATTAACTAATAATATCATTTGCTTATATTTTTTTTTGCAGAAACATATAGTTAAAAAAACATTCGCTGTTTAAATCCTATCAGGTGTGAGCGGAGTATTGGACAACGAGAACGCTACAGACATTCAGACGAGATTTATGAAACCTGAAAAAGTGACGGTCATCTTCATAATGATATCTCTCTCTGCCCCATATCAGATTGCTTACAGCTCTTCACTTCTTGCAATAGCTGCCATGCTGTGGGTATTGAATGTAACGTCTCTTGGGTTCTCCATTGACGTTCAGAATAACTTCTATTGGTATGGGACAAGTTTCTTCTTTATAGGGCTCCCTCAGTTTATCTTTTCATATTTCATGTATCGATTTTATCAAAAAAGGACATCCAAAAGTCGTCTTATCCATGTAGGACTCATTGGTACGCTACCAATAATCTTTTGGGGAATCATGAATGGATTACCAAGGCTGTGGGATCCATACTATCCCTATGGATTCAACATGTTACCAATCCCGGTAATCCTGATATTTGCCTATTTGTTTCTCAAGAGATATTCGCCGCCACCTATCAAGGACGATGAAACTCATCAATGGTTAGATTCTGACAAATAGACAAAAGACGGAAGCTGCGGATGGAAGAAGATGAGAGTCAATCTCGTCTTCCATCAATCACCTCCTAAGATTCTATCTCTAGAAGGTAGAGCAGCTTATTTCGCAATTCTTCGGGATTGCGAGATGGGTACAGGCCTTGGACGGGACAGTGCAATCGTAATCATATGGTTACCACAGAGGGACTTACCCTCTCCCGCACAATGTTGAGCACCCTTTCTATTTTGCAATAGTCATCATTTTTGAGTGGAATCTAGGTCTAACGTTTCTTCTTAAGATCACTGAGGAATCTATGCATTGTATCAAGCATCTCAAGATAATCAGCCACTCTATCCTTAGGACATTTATCTTCTCAAAAATATGAATGAATGAATCCCTCTGAATCCTCTGATACAGCTATAACAGCCAAAACGAATCCATACACTTCGAATGATATCGATACCGATTGTGTACCGCATAATCATTGTGTTTATTACACGAATTGTATAATATTAGTCTGAAGACGATGACGACTATTTCAATCAATGAAGAAACTAGAAAGGAGCTTCTGAAGATAGCGGGTGAAATCCAGGCGAAAACCAAGAAACGTGTTGATTTTGATAAGGTCATCCGATTTCTGATAGATGTTTATGAACTAAAAGAGATTGACCGAAAGCAGTGGGAAAAATTCACGACTCCTATTCATGGGATAGACTTCGATGTTGTGTATTCCGATCTTGTTTTAGAGAGGCGTTCAGATGAAAAGCAAAAAGCATGAAACTGTTGTACTTGATGCTGGAGTTTTGATAGCACTAGCTCTTGGTGAGGGGTTTGCTAGTGCTTTATCTGAGAGAATTGCTAAAGCTGAAGCAAACTATGTATGTACAGAGATTGCCCTCTGTGAATTAAGCTACATCCTCTGTCGTAGGTTGAGCTGGAAGAAGGCATGGGGCAAAATCGAAAGTCTGATAAAATCATCGGCAGTGAATGTGATACCATCCTCGTTCTTATGGATGAATGCCGCTAAAATCAAATGCGATGCACCGATTGCTTTACCGGATTGTTTTACATTGGCGGCTGGGCAGATTACAGGTGGAGCAATCTATTTTGCCCGAAAAGAGAGAGAATTACTTGATGCAGTCAGGAAAGGACAAATCAAAGAAAATTTCCAGTTCCTGGAATGAGCACAACTTCTTTTTCTAATGTGATTGTTTTCTAACATAAAATATCGATTTAAGACGCTTAGCGGGATGCGCAATCGTAATATGGTTGCCACAGAAGGACTTACCCTCCATTTGCATGATGTTGAACACCGTTTCCCGAAACCTATACAATCCTAGACATCGAGCCCAAGATGTTGTTCGGTTCCTAATTCATCGAAGCAGCGTCATGCTCCCGAAGGAC
>JARGGA010000463.1 GCA_029210805.1 Candidatus Thorarchaeota archaeon | reverse complement strand
AGACCCGCTTTACAGTCATGGTGTAAGTGTGCATTCAGTAGGAATTGACTCGGCTCTCTATCTTGAATACCTACTACCAATAACAAATGTTGATGAAATTGTGTATATTTTCCAGAGCAATCTGTATGGAATAAAAATCGGTGACGAATCTATGGCTTGGAGCCGCGTTGCTGCTCTGGTTGAATCGAATCCTCATATACAGCATGTTTTCGGAATTGGCAATGCCGAGGTTATGCTTGATTATCTTGAAGATGCTGATAATCTTCACATTGAAGAATCTGATGTGGTTGACCTCCGAATCACAGTTCTTCACGCACTGCTAACTACCGCCGAAGTACTGCTAGACTCCACTGATGATACAATCACTGAACGTGGTGTCAATCTACGAAACTGGGTTGTTCAGAATTTTACAGACGATATTAATGAAATAATCTCCAAGGGAATGATTCCAGATACCTCCACTGGAGAGCGTGATCCCGAACCAATAGACAATCCCGCGCTGACAGAATCATGGATTGAAGAAGAGAAACAATTCACTGATGAAGGTGATGAGCTTCAGCCTGTTATGAGAGCAGGGCATGTGGAGTCTGCAGAGGAAGACTATATTGGTCTTCGAGAAATGAGTCCATCCAGCGGTGTTGGCGGTTCCATAGGATGGATTTTGGATGCACTTTTGAACGTTATTACTGACAATGGATTTGAAGACCTAGAACTGCATGTTGATGCAGCTTCGATGATAATGGGCAAGATTGATGATAAAATCAATGAGAGCATATACAAGGTAATTGACTTCTTCAACGAAACTGGTGTCTATGTAACCAGAGCGAACTTCTCTGATGGTGTTACAGAACTAACTGGCGGAGACATGCTGCGTCTGTGGACCTACACAGACCAGGTAATCCTTGATGCTTGGTATGATTTGGACGATTGGATTAGCACATATATCGAGCGACTAGTAGCAACTCCAGTCCAATTTGAGCTCAAGGGCCTCACACCAGTCTTCCTGCTTCGTCTTGGCACTCCAATCAATCTTGGTTCGAGCTTTGCTAGCTTTGGCATTGTCCTGCGAATCAAACTTGTTCCTGAATTTCAACTTGACAAGACTCTATTTGAAGAATTCTTTACTGAGGCCCTTTTAGGAGAAGGCAACTTCACGGAAACTCTTGCATCGGAAACCGTTACAGACGCCTTTCAGGTAGTAAGACGATTCATTGATGTTGTACCTATCATGGATATCGATCTTGGAGTGTGCGCTTTCGTACCTTCGAAAAGCTCATGGGCTTCAGCTCTTCTTAGCGGATTCTCACTAGACTTCTTTGGAAGCGCTCATTTTCAGCTCGCTTTCCCACCAATCGATAATAGTGAAACCGACCGTGGCTTCATTGACGTACGTGAGTGGGGCTTCTACTTTGAGCTGGATGCATCCTTTAGTATTTCAATTATTGATTTCCTAGCACCAGGAGCAAGCTCCGCCATCGGAACGATATTAGAATGGATTGAGCCGCTGCTAAAGGCGACAATCACGTTGTCGCTCTCAGTAGAGTTTGAGATCAGTAAGAAGTATCAAGGACAGGGTCTCCCCGCACTTTCTACTTTCTTGTTAGATATTGTTGTTGGTGTTGCCCTTGACATTAGACTTTTGATATGTGTGTTCAAAGGATCGTTTAGCGTAGGTCTCTTATTCACGCAAACGTCTGGTGTGTTGGACGACGCCGCTCCGGCGATGACTCTCGCTGACGAGAGCATAACGCCGGATGCCAAGTTCTTCCCCGCTGCAACCTCCACTTCCGAAGTCGGTGCGTACTTAACCCTCTATTGCTCGCTCTATCTGGGTATTGACCTCTGGCTTGTTGAATTCGGAACGCATTTTGGTGGGCCTTGGACTCACACGTGGGAGATATACCACGACACCAGCGAATCAGAATATGGTACAGAGTCTGCGGACCTTACAGACACTGACCGGGACGGACTTCCTGATGATTTCGAGAATCGGATGAACACAATCTGGGGTGGCACTTATCTTAACCCTGCTTCTGATGACACAGATTCAGATGGTCTTTCTGACAGCTTGGAACTAATCCTCAATACCTACCCGCACATAGCAGACACCGATGAAGATGGCTTGGATGATGGGGACGAGTTGTTCATCTGGATGACTGAACTTCTACTACCCGACACAGATATGGATGGGCTTGATGATTATGAAGAATGCATCATCTACCTGACGAATCCTCATGAATACGATACAGATGGAGACCTCTTGAGTGATTATCACGAGGTGAATACTGCCTACGATGTAAGTCACACTTACGGAACCATTGGTTCTGTTGAAGGCGTCGAGATTGGAGGTGTAGTGTTCATAGATCACACCGATCCGTTAAATCCTGACACCGATAATGATGGTTTGCTGGACGGACAAGAATGGGATAATGGTGTCGAATTCGTGAATGCGTCAATGGTCGCTTCCATGGATTATGTCTACTTCCAATGGACACACCCACTTGATTCTGATACAGATGATGACTCAGTACGATGGAATTGGGAGACCGATCACTATGAACCTGACTTCACAGCATTCTATATGGATATGAACGATGGCCTTGAGGTTTTTGGATTCTATGCAACTATTCCAGATACGGAAGGCTATCCAATTGTGCACTTCTTGCATACCAATCCATGCGACCCCGATACTGACAATGATACCGCATGGCCGCCTCCTCCCTATCAATACATGACTGATGCATACGAACTAATCAGACAACCATTCCCAACCGATCCTACTGATGACGATACAGATGATGACCTGTTGA
>JARGGA010000021.1 GCA_029210805.1 Candidatus Thorarchaeota archaeon | reverse complement strand
CAGATTTCATCCGTGCCATTGGGGAGTTAATTATTGATGCCGGTGCCTCCACCCTGCGTATTGTGGAAAGCTCTATGCTTAGAACTTCAACACGTAATATCGCCGCACAAGTTGGTTTGGACATAGTAGCAAAGGAGATTGGAGCCGATTTTATCTATCTTGACGAACATGAATGGGTAAAGGTGAAGTTTCCAAAAGGAAGGACGATGAAGACTGGTTCAATTGGGAAACCTCTACTGGACACTGAGAAACTTGTCATAGCACCCTGTATAAAGACTCACAGATTGGCTAGATATACTGGAGCGATGAAATTATTCGTAGGGTGGATTAAACCAAGAGACCGCCTTTTGATGCATGCTAGGAAGCTGGAACCAAAGATTGCTGATTTAGCATCATACTTCTCTCCTTCTCTCATTGTTATGGATGGCCGACGATGTTTCGTTACCGGAGGTCCTGCAAGTGGGCAAACCGAATGCTCTAATGTGATTCTTGCAAGTGGTGATATGGTTGCTATCGATGTAGAAGGAGTGCGATTGCTACAGAGCTATAACGCATCTAATCGCCTTACCATGGATGTTTGGGACGTACCTCAAATTAAACATGCGGCTTCACTGGGGATTGGTGCTTCTTCTGATAATGATATCCAATTAGTAGAGCCTGAATCAGTGATTAGGTAGGCCCACGACCTACCTTTGGAAGCCAAATCCTGAATTCTGCCCCCTTATTAGGACTTCCTCGAACTCTATCAGTGACAGTGATGTTACCGCCATATTTTTCGACGATTTGGGTTGACTGATGAAGACCAACTCCTCCATATCTTCGAGCCATATCGAATAGCTCTCCCTTCCGCTTGTCGCCAATTCCTTTTCCGTCATCACCAATTACTATTGTAAAACCATTTTCAGACTCTTCTAGAGCAATCCAGACATTTTTCTTCGGCTCTGGATTGTGTTCAATAGCATTCATCAGAATGTTTGTGACTAGTAACTCAAGATAGTCATCAGCCATGATTTCTGCGTTCATGTTCCTAATATCAAGATGGAATGTAGTGCTAGTCGAATGATGCTCTAGTGCCTGTGAAACGCCTTGTATTGCTTCAGGGATTGACCTCATTACTAGTGGCATTGCTAGAAGGTGCTCCGTAGCTCTAACTTCTTCTATCTTCCTCGAGCATCTCTGCACTGCTTCCTCGATAATTCCAAAAAATGATGTTCGAACGTCATCCTCTGTTGCAGTTCTCAGGAGGGTTGCACAGTTCATTATCACTTGCAGTTGTTGTCTTATGTCATGACCCATGAGGTCCAAGTACAGAGTCGCTCTGTCCTTCTCAGTTCTTACATCTTTCTCGGCTTTGCGACGATTAGATATATCCACCCACACCGTCTGAATTGCTGCAGTACCTTGATAATCAATTACCTGCGCATAAGCTTCCATCCATCTGAAGGTGCCATCAGATCGGACAAATCTGTATTCATGCCTTGGGGGCACTGGTTTGTTTTCCCGCATGGCGTTGATTCTATCCTGAAAGACTGCTCTATCCTCCGGATGCAATAAATTCCAGACGCCTTCTCCCTTAAGCTCCAACAGATCCTCCACAGATCTGCCGACCATATCCGCAAAAGCTCTGTTGACATAGAGGAAACTATCATCGTCTGATACCACAGTCAATCCTTGAAGGCTCTGTTCTGCAAGTGTTCTGTATTTTGCTTCAGATTTTCTAACGGCTTTCTCTATAGCTAGTTTCTCTGTAACATCTTCCTGAGCACCCATTATTCCTACAATTTTTCCTTTGCCATCATATAATGGAACAATTGTTGTTCTAAGCCACGCATCGTTTCCATCAGCTTGAAGTTGCATATCGATTCTATCATAATTTGGCTGACCCGTTTCTATTACTCGGCGATCTATTTTGCGATACGTTTCTGCTTCTTCCCGTCTCCATGCAAGATCAAAATCAGACTTCCCAATAATATTCTCAGGTGTTCCAGCTCCAGAAACTCTAGCAAAATTCTCATTGCATCCAAGATAGATTGAAGATGTATCCTTCCAGAAGATATGTTGAGGAATATGCTTCATTACTAACCCAAGCATATCTTGTGACGCCTTAAGCTCGATTTGCGCAACTTTTCTGTCCGTGATATCGATAACATGTATCTGATGTGCATCTTCACCATTGTAGATGATTATGCTGGAAAAGGCCTCCACCCAACGAACTGTCCCATCTCGTTTCACTAATCTGTACTCATAAGATGAAGGAACCTCCTCTCCTGCATTTCTTCGTGCAGATAAATCAAGAAGATACTGTTTATCGTCAGGGTATATCAGATTCCATGCTATTTCAGATTCCATCGCCAAGATTTCTCCCGGCGTGTAACCGACGATTGCCCCAAATGCTGGATTGACATACGCATATTTGTGGTCTTGGATGACAGTTATACCTTGAAGTGATTTTTCTGCTAAGGTTCTGTATCTTTCTTCACTTTCTGCCAATGCTTTCTCCGCTAGTCGCTTTTCTGTAATATCTATTAGCACGCCGATGAATCCGTAAAGATTGTTTTCCTGATCATAGAGGCCCCTTGGGGAAGTAGAAGTGAATACCTTTCTTCCGTCCTTTGCTAGCCATGCAATTTCAAAACTCCTCACAACACCTGGTTCTCTTGTTTCTATCCAGCGGCTTATACTATCTTGTAGTTCTTTTACAATAAATGCAGAAAACCGCTTTCCAATTGTATCATCATAGGCATAACCCAACATTTTTTCAAAACTTGGATTCACGTATGTAATCACCCATCTATCATCGACAACTACCAGCCCCTCATTCATAGACTCAACGACTCTTCTATATCGCATCTCGCTGCGTTCAAGTGCCTCTTTTGCCTCATTTATGGCGGTTACATCAGCAATAACTGCGAAAGATCCCTTATGGGTCCCTTCTTTATCTAAAAGCGGTGCACCTGATACTATAGTTGAAACTAAATCGCCAGATTTTGCCGTCCATGAAATCTCATATGATGAAGGAAGATGATCCTTGCGTTTCTTAATATTCTCTTCCAGAATTATGCGATTTTCTTCATCTACAAATTCTGTGATTTCCTTCCCGACCATTTCTTCTGAAGTATACCCCAGAATCTCTCCAAATCTCTTGTTTACATAAAGCAATATTTTATTGTCATCTACTACTCCAAATCCGTCGTTTGTAGAATCCATTAGTGCATGGTATTTGAGAAGTTCGTCTTTGTTGGATTCAGGGTTCATGTCTATTTCATCCCGGTAGAGATACTTTCTATTTCGAGCAGCAACGCTAGGTATATCTCTTCCTCCAGTGTGTATCTAAGGCCTATCTTCTTTGTGGCGATGCCTTTTTGAAGAATATTGGGTACAAGCCATTCAATATTGATGTTTCATCCACAAAAGAAACTTGATTGAGCAGTTGACGCAAAGGAGGATTCTCAACGAAAATAACAGCCGAGGAATCGTCTTGGGTTGGAGACTAGTCAGGAAGAAGGCCAATGCTAACCACAAATGTGGAAGATTTCTTTGACTATACCCCTAGCGTCAGATATTCCTATGAAACAATGGATCACCGTACCAATCAGTAAGCTAAACTTTTCGAATGAAGTCATTCGCTAGCCATTTTGGGGAGCTTGACTACGAACTTCGCTCCCATGGTATATGTACCAGGAACCCGATCCTCCACCCACGCTGCTCCCTGATATCGATTAGCAATTCTCTTGACTAGTGTAAGTCCCATACCTGAACCCAGAGTTCGTCCCTTCTCAAGTCTGCTAAATAAATCTCCTTTCCTCTCATCAGGTATTCCTGGTCCTTTATCTGCTATAGATACAAGCACAAACCCCTTTTCCTCATCGGAATCAACAGAGATTTCAATTATCCCCCTGTCCTGTAATGTGTATTTCATTGCATTGTGGACAATGTTGTAAAAGAGGTCGATAAGAAACTCATCTGCATGAATAATGATTTCTTCTGCCTTGAACTTGATGTCAATTTTGACTTCTGATTCAGGGAATGCATGCTGAACAAGTAGTATCGCATTTGCTATCACACCATAGAGGTCAATCCTTTGCAAAGCTAAATTCTCATCTGCATCCATCTTTGAAAGCTTGTGGACATTTTCGATTAGTTGAATTCCCCTGCTAACTTGATCACTAATCGCTTCTGCATATCTTCTTGAATCTGGGGGCAATTCATCTCCCCGAAGAAGCAATTCTGCCCCCACAAGTATTCCTTGGTGAACATTGTTTATATCGTGAGCCATGAGGTCATTGAAAAACTCAGCTCTTGCACGGGCCGCCTCTAAGTCCGCCTTGGTCCTGTTTAATTCAGTGATGTTTCTCATTGTGGAAAGTCGTGCAATCCCGTTCTGATAATTAACGTAATCAACATTCAAGAGTACATCAATTTCTGAACCATCTTTACGGCGCATCATGACTTCAGAGTCTCTTACCTTACCATCATTATCCAACATCCGGCGTATGCTTTCTCTGTCTGCAGGTTTGGTGTAAACATCAACAGCTGTTTTTTGCTTCAATTCTTCTTCAGAATAGCCCAACATTTCCTGCATTGCCCAATTAACATCTAGAATTTCACCAGTCTCTCTAGAAATTCCGATAGCAATGGGCGCGGCATCAAAAATAACTTGGTACTGTCTTTCGGATTCCCTAAGTTCCTTCTCTGCTTTTCGCTTTTCCGTGATATCTTCCCCTGAACTTAGAGTGCCGATGATTCCTCCTTCGCTATTAACCAAGAATCTATTATTCCAAGCTATTAACCTCTCGTCTCCAGATTTGGTAACAATTCGGCTTTCAAATTCTTGGGCTGAACCAGTGTCCCCTTTCATTAAGCGTGCAAATACTTCCTTTGTACGTGCCTTTTCATTTTCAGGCATTGCCAACTCAAACCAGTTCTTTCCATGTAGTTCCTCTTCTTTGTAACCCAGCAGTTCTATACCCCTTTGATTAATCTGATTGATACACCCTTCAGCATCAAGAGCTACTAGTATCACTCCCGCAATGTCCAAATACATTTGTGCTCGGTCGCGTTCCTCTTGCAACGCGGCCTCTGTCTTCTTCCTCTCCGTTACATCTCGAATAAGTGATTGATATCCTATTGGTGTGGTTCCCGAATACCTAATGGTATGCGTAATATGGAAAGTGAAAGAACTTCCATCCTTCCTCACACCAACAGCCTCAAACCCTTCTGGAGTGGCTGAACCTGCTTTAAGACGTGATTGAAATGCAGAAATCATTTGCTCTCGCATCGCTGGATGCACAAGATTAGCGAAGTATACTCCAACCAACTCTTCTGAGGAATAGCCAAAGATTGCTTCAGCCTTTTCACCTGCCAAAGTGATTATTCCTTCTTCGTCTGTCAAGAACAGCGCATCTGAGAGATTTGAGTACAATTCCCGATACCGTTCTTCTGATTTTCTCAGCGCCTTTTGGGATGAGTGTTGAGGTGTAGTATCCCGAATGATTGTGGCGACATGCTCGGTTACTCCGTTCCGAAGGAGAGGCATCTTTGTTGTTTCCGTATATATTTCCCTTTCCTTAATCTCGGTGGATTCAGTTGTGAAATGGACCTCCCCTTTGGAAAATACATGTAGATATTCATCAAGTGTATCTGTTGATATAAAGGGAAAAGCCTCAGTCAGTTTTCTACCCGAAATGATAGGATCCATTTCCAATGATTCAAGCCATTTCGAAAATGCAGGATTTTGATAGATGATTTTTAGGTTTTTGTCTACAACATGAATTGCATCACCTATAGCTTCTAAAATCTCCCGGTGTTTGAATCCCTGATTTTCTTGTTCTTCGCTGATTCGGTCCTTCACTTCAGGCATACACGATTCCCCGAATTATCATACATCCAAAAGAGAGCATATACTAGGTCCCACTGTCGCATATGAACTATTCCGGTCTTGGAATCATCTACTAACAATGATAAAAGGAATTGCCTTGTGGACCTATGTTATCATGACATAACTCTCGGAATCCTAATCTCAAACTTGACACCTTTGGTGTAATCCCCCTCAATTCGGTCCATTGCTTTTATTGAACCTCTGTATCGATCGATGATTTGCTTCACTAATGTCAAGCCAATGCCTGAACTTCGTTGCGTTCTACCTTGAAGGCGTGTGAATACTTTTTCCTTTTGCTCATCACTAATGCCTGATCCATGATCCGAAATTTCTATGACAACGAAATTCTCCTTATCGTCCTTCTTTATTGAGATATCAATTTGTGGTTTGTCTGAGATGTCAAATTTTGCACTATTATGCATGATATTGAAAAAGGCGTCTCTCAGGAATCCATCCGCCTCTACGTATGTCTCAGAGTCAAGCCCTTTGATGTCCACATTTATCATCTTATGTGGGAATGATTGAATGACTACCTGTTTCGCAGTTAGAATCTCTGTTGCTAATTCTGTTTTGGTTAATTTCGCCTTTTCTTCACCTAGCTGTGAGAATTTGCGAACGTTTGCTATTAGTGCTACACCCCGATGTATCTGGTTAAGTGCATTCTGTGTTAGCTCACGTGCTTCCGGTTTCATTTCATACCCTGTTAGGAGCAATTCTAAACTGGCCATAACTCCTTGGTGAATATTGTTTATATCATGAGCCATAAGGTCTGTGAAAAACTCTGCCCTATCCTTGGCTGCCTCAAGAGCTTCCTCTGCTTTCACTTGCTCTGAAATATCAACGGAAAACCCACCAATTAGTGGAGGGCGGTTATCACGGGGAATGGGGAATTTTAGTCTTCTATAGGTCACTGGGGATCCATCGCTTCCCAGCATCCGTTGAATTTCCTCTATAGGTCCCTCTTCAAGCACCTTCCTATCTGCAATCGTGCGCTCCTCAGCAGTCTTCTGAGCGAATAATTCATTGTTTGTCTTTCCCGCCCAATCCTGATTCATTCCTGTCATTCTCATGAATTTGTTAATGAAAATAACCTTGGATTCATGGTCTTTGATATACACAGGACCTGGCATGTTATCAGTGAACATTTGAAAAAGTTCTTGACTTTCTCTAAGTTCTTCTTCCGCTTGCTTCTGCGCGAGAACGGTTACGAACATTCCTGCAACTGTATTGAAAAATCCTATATCCTCTTCACCTATTTCTTTAACAGACCGTGATGCGATATTTATTAGCCCCAGCAATTCATCCTCTGCACCTATTATTGGCCAGCTTATTAGTGATCTGACTTTTCTTCTATCCAGTTTCTCTCTATGTGTTTTGTAGTACTCCGTTTTTGTTACATCTGATGCCATTACTGGTTTGCGCAACCTTGCTGCACTTGCCGTAACCCATGATTCATCATCTATATGCATTGATAGCTCAACAGGGTCATCCCCAACTCCTGTCGAGGCCTTGAGGATAAGCAGTTTAGATTCTGGTTCATACACATTGATAGTCCCCAGATCAAAGCCCAATGTATCAACTAGACCAACTAACACTTTATGATAAACTTCATCGAGGGTTGTTGTGTTGAAGGCTGCTTCCGCAATGATATTGTTCGCCCGTCTATCCCGACTTAGAACTTTCTCATATGCCCTCTGTTTAGTAATATCTCGAATGGATGTCAGATTTATGATTGCAGTGCCCCTTTGAACTGGATCTACATTCAAGATGGCTGGAAATGTAGTTCCGTCTTTTCTTTTCATTCGCACTTCAAAGTCCCGTAGTTTCCTCTCCTTTCCTATCCTGACCGCGATTTCACTTCTTGCATTGGGGTCTTCGTAGAGATGTTTTGCACCTAGCTCTTGAAGCTCCTTCAAACTGTAACCAAATTCCTCAAGCATCCATATATTAGCTTCAATTATATTTCCCTTTATGTCACTGATGACAATCGGAATAGGAGCAAAATCAAAAAGCGTCCGGTATATCTGCTCCGCTGTTGGACTAGGAGTAGTATCTATAGATTGTTCGGCACCTTCTTTTTCATGCATACGGAGCACCAATAGGTTAGAGATTTCTTTTGCAACATTGGACGGGGTTACTTATCGCGTATATTCATTCATTCATATTAGTTCGTAATATGTGATTCATCTGGATAACAAATGCATTGCTGAAACGAGCATTTGATAAATATGTGGATGTACGTGGTTTTCTCATCATTGTCGTGTGATGAATTCCCGCACATAATTGTTGAATTCATCTTTGTGATCAAGAATTACCAAGTGTGAAGCATCTTTAACAATCACAATTTCTGAATTAGGTAGCCATTCGTGTAGCATCTCAGATGCCCAAACAGGGGTTGTTATGTCCTTCTCTCCAACAATGAGCAATGCGGGAATGTTCAAGCTTTTGAGGTTCTCACAGATGTTGAATCCCGCCGAAGCCGCAGTTGCCAACATCGCGTCCTTTTGACTCAAATGATCACTAACCTGTTCAGCAATCCAAATAGCCGTTTCTTCATCATACGGATTCAATCCGCGTTTTCCTATTCCAAGTCCGAATTTCTTGATAGGATTACTCTTTACTCTCCCCAATACCTCTGTGATTGCTTCATTGCTAACAAAGCAATAAGAACTAGCAACAACGAGTTTGCTTACCGCGGCTGGATTTTCAAGAGCATACACTAATGCGACCATACCGCCAAGAGAATGTCCCATAAGAACCAGGTCAGAGTTCCATCCAAGATGATTAAGCAATATCTGCATATCTGTAACATAATTCCTGATGGTGTACCTCTTGCCCGGCTTGATTGATCTACCATGACCATGCAAATCGAATCTTAGGATGTGGTAATCCTTTTCAAAGAAAGATACTTGCTCTCCCCAACAATCACTGTTTATGAAGAGACCATGAATCAGTACGAGTTTAGATCCATTCTCATTTCCAAGAATCTCATAGGCAATCTCAGTTCCTTCTGTCAAAAGCGTTTCCATCATAGGCACAGGGTATGTGATATTCGAACGCACTAAAAAGCTAGTCGCCCAGCCATCATCTGACTGGGCTAATTAGATACTCTAAGCGGGCTTTCCTTTCTTCATAATGATAATGGCAACCACAATGACTACCGCGGCTCCGACTGCTGCAATCACAATAATTAGGATTGTAAGGTTTCCATCAGGTGGGGGCGTAGTAGTCGTGGTTCCCGTTTCGCCGTTTTGAACCAAGACAACATGTGTTACTTGACCTGAGTTTCCAGCATTATCAAATGCCTTAGCAGTGATGGAATATGTTCCGTTTGCCAATGTTGTTGTATCCCAATTGATAGAATATGGTCCGGACGTGAGATTGGCAACTAGTGCTCCTTCAATGAAGATTTCAATACGATTGATTCCTGTGCCTGTATCACTTGCATCTACGTCAATATCGACTGTTCCTCCAACAGTATCGCTATCTTCAGGAGAAGTTATCGAAATTGTTGGATCCATGGTGTCATTCACAATATATGAGTAAATCAGGCTAAGATCAACTAGAGAGTCAACAGAATTCCCGAAAGTATCGTTTGCACTCACATAGTACTCTACTTCTGTCAAGTGGTCCTGCCCAGGAATAGTTGCGTTGAATGTATCTCCACTTTCCATGTTCATCTCTACTGAGGTCCACGCAGCTGCGTTTAGAGAATAGTGAAGCAATACTGTATCCAAGCTTATATCCAAGACATCAACTGTCACTGCGACATCAACATGTGGTTGAACAGGCGAAGCTGCTTCATATAAATTCTCAATTCCTGGGGCTGGGTCAGTGTATAAGTACACATCATCCAGAAGGAACTCCACTCTACCTCCTGTATTACATTCGACACTGAGATACAGCTGATAGACAGATGTATCAGGTTCGACCTGAAAGAGCTCCAAATAATCAGTATAGAGATTTCTTTGGAAGTTGAACCAAGCTCCCTCAGTACCATTCTCAGGCAATATTATGAATTTTTCAAATCCATTTCCTGTGTATACTGAGCTTCCATTTCCAAATATGTATGCAAACTCTTCATCATCTGCAAAATACACTTCCAAATATACGAGGTCGTCATCTAGCCCAGTGAAGTTTTCAAACCTCCACCAGAAATCAATCCAAATGTCTGATTCGTTATTGACCGGTAAATATCCAATATCTTGGTCGCCGCTCCAACTGTCATTGTCATCGACGGTAATATTTCCCGCCTTGGAACCACTGTACACTGTATTTGTTATAGTGAAGTGAGGATCCGAATCGGAGGAGATGTCCCATGCCCATACCTCGGTTCCTGCAGCACCTTGGTCTTCATATCCCCTGTCATTTAGAGATGCACATGTATAAGAGATATCATCAAAGAGAATAGAAATTCGAGCATTGGTTTCCTCAGTACGCACCTCAATCTCGATATCTTTAATGATTAGGAAGGTTGTCGAATTATGTGCTGTAATATCATCCCATATACTTCTTTCAAACTGGTTCCACTGATTTGTTGTATTGAAGCCCGTTGCATTGACATAGAGATATCCGGGATAAGTCTGTGGAAATTCATTGCCACCATAACAAAGGGGATAATAAATGGAGAATTCGTGTGTATCATTCTTTGCTTCTACGTACACATACGCATAGGTATCTTCTGTAGCCTTTGCGAAGTCAGTCATGTTCCATTTGAATTTCAATGAATCAACATTGTCAGCTGTGATTCTTTTATCCGGACTTGATCGGATGCTACCAGTACTCCTATTCCCATTGGAAACTGATGTGAGGTTCAAGCTCCATTCGCCCTCAACGCTATTGGCATTTTGTACAATATCCGTTGGATCAGAATTAGCTCCACCCCAGACAGTTTTTGCCTCAAAATCACCATTTCCAATTGACCCACCGACTTCAACTGTGCCATTCAGTATCCTGAAGTCGTCAACATATACTCTAGAATAATCTTGTGAATAGCTTCTCAAATCAAACCTAAACTCTCGAAAATAATACGGGTATTCTCCTCTCAAATCAAAGTAAGCTTCAGATATGTTTTGGTAAAATGAATTCCATCCTGTATTCGCTGGTTTTATCATATAATACTGGTAGTAAGTTGAATTAGTAACAACGGTATTTTCACATCCAAGGTAGTAGCGGAAAGTGGTTGTTCCTGGTGATCCCATACGAACCTCAAAGATGAAATTATCTCCATCAACTGGGTCAGGTATTTCATCAACAATCCAATCGAAGCTAATTGTTAGATTTGTCCAGGTTTCGTTTATATAAGACCAACTTCTATCCAGCTCAGCGCGTGCGGGATGGTCAGGATCTACTGCTTTTGCTTGCATTACTGCTGATTGCAATCCTTCTGAAACGTTCGTAGTTGAATAACCGGTGAACTGCTCAACTGTCCGACTATCGTAAATTCCATCGGGTCTATGGGGGGTTCTCCAATTCTCGAATCCTGGGTTTTCATATTGATTAAGTTGCCATTCAACTCTTGATAGATCAGCTTCTGTTGAAACATAATCTATGTTTGGTTGAATGAGTTTGTTGCTCTCTTCCTTTACTCCATAATTCGGTGTGGTAGGCGCCGCAAAAAGAAGAGGTGCTGCAAAGAGAAAAGCTACAACAAGTAGTGTGCAATAGTTGCGTTGTTTTTTCATTAATCTCCCTAAAATAAAACAGGAATTTTACTCTTATCAGTTCACCGAATTTCATTGCAGTGGTCCAGTTCTGCGATTCTCATCGGCATAGACTTCAAAATCGGGATCAAAATGAAGCATCAGTAGCGGCCAAAGCTAAGCGCGAGAGTCTTGCGTCTTCCAATCCTATCCGCTATCATGCCTGACGCAAGCCCCCCAACGATACCTGCAAACGTTCCCGATGAAAATACTAGACCCATCTGCCAGGGTTCGATCAGGGTTCGCAGGAATATGCTAAACTCCCATTTCCATAGGCCAATGGAGAACTGAGAGATCGCCATTACAATTGCTAGTCGCCAGAGATTCTGACTCAAACCAAGAAATCCGGAGGGTTTGTTGTTATTCCTGGTATCTTGGTTTTCAGGCATTGAAATGGCACCACCACTACTTGGACCCTGCTTATCTTAAGTTCCTGTCGTTCAAATCAATGCTAATTCTCGGTTTCGAAGTCTTAAAGTATCACCGAGTTCCTTGAATGTATCTATTATTTTTCACAATGAGGTGAAAGATGTGGCGTTAACTGGAAATAAAATTGGAATTCCTGAAGCCGAATAGCCGCAGTAATAGTGATGCCACGCTGGAAGCAACCAATAGCAGGGATAGTGGCGATGATTTACACATTCATCATCACGATAATTCTTTGGTGGCTTCCAATGTTGGGTGGAATGACATATGTGTTGACCGCATCAACTTGGACGCTGCTTGGAGGATTTGGCCTTATGGCCGTACTCTTCGCTATTTGGTTTGAAAACTGGCCTGCGTACAAACAGGGTGCAATTCTGAAGGCTGGACTTCTTGGTACAGTAATCAACATAGTAGCAACAGTATTGCTATTAATCGTGATTACATGGATGGCAATAATTTTCTATCCTACCAATATCCTCGCTGGAACTGCAATTCTAGGAGCATTCTCTGGAACTCTGTTCGCATTTGGTGTTCTCTTTGTTGCAGGAACCATGTATTGGCCTTGGTTCGATAAGAAGCAGCCGGGTCGAGGAATCAGAGTCTTCATTGTTGGCTGGATTGTAACATTGATCTTTTGGTTTCTGCTCTTCTATCCAACATACGATGGAGTGACATTCAATATATTAGGTTACGGACTCAGTTTGGGATGGACACAATGGACAGTATTCTTCTCATTGTTAACACTCATGACATTTGAGTACTGGCCATGGAACAAGTTGGGAAAGCAACCCATCATAGGTATTGTCGCTTTCATAGTTTGTACAGTGCTAGGATTTGTATTCGTCATTGTCGGAGGTTACCTAGGAGCAATTCTAGCAGTCATCGGAAGTCTATTTGGTTGGACCGGAGATCTTCTGATTGCTACTGGCTTCATGAATATTGGACTAGCTGACTGGCTCATCGTGGCTGTTGTGGATTCATGGATAATTGGCCAAAAGGCTACTCCCAGAGTGTAAACTTCTTAATCCGTTTCCTCTTGGTATTCATACTTGGATTTGTCTATTTCTGGGCATTCTACCTCTTTGTTCCCTATCTAGGATACGCAGGTCTGATTCTTGAAGCAAATCCAACTGCATTCATCATATTGATGATTTACATTCAATTACTATTTGCATACATTTGGAGAAAATTGCCAATTAATTCTGTCATGCAGTAAACTATAAGGGGTCTCTGACCCCTTTCTTCTATTTTTGCAGATTTGCACCTGTCATATAGCCTATATATGAAATTACTATATCTTACTCCCCTTTTTGTTCATATGAGCAACACTAGTCAATCATCAAATAAAGAGCTGTGTGAAAAGTCAAGAAGAATTCACTTTATTTCAAATTGTTACAAATATTGATCAACGAATGTGCATGTTTGGAGAAAATTATTCTCATTCTATCTTGTTTTTGCTACCTGTTTCAGACTTTTCACACAGAGCCATCAAATAAATAAGGGATATAACAGAACTTCAGTAGAGAGTGGTGGATGTGGACGAGCAACCTGTTGAAGACGTAATGCCTGTCATCCATTTGTCAGTAAGGATTTCGCGTCCTTTGGAAGAGGTTTGGAGTAGTTTCCTCAATCCAATAATCATGACACAATGGCTTGGAAATGAAATACGCGCCGACATGTCTGAAGGAGGAAGCATCCAATTCTCTGGAAAGAACGCACCTACAACACCAGAGATAGATAATTTCTGGACCCTAAAGCGGTTCAAAGAACCCCAGGCAATTCTATTTAGTTGGGGAATTCTTGGCGTGGCTACACTCTTTGTTATTCGTTTTATTGAAATTCCTACTGGAACTCAGATTGATCTCAAACATGGTGCGATACCTGATGGAGCAAAGCCATTACATCTCTCTGACCACTGGAATATTCTGCTCGCGAACTTCAAATCTGTGGTAGAATTGGAGCGGCCTGCAATTAAATTTGATTATACTGAATACCACCCTCTACGAGTGACACGATATGATCCCACTGATGTAAGACTGAGTATTCTAATTAATGCACCACCTCAATTACCATTCGATGTGTGGACCAATCCTGAGAAGCTCAAGCATTTCATAAGAGCCACCAAACCAGTGGTTGATCGTCAGTATGCTGGAATTTACACATGGTGGAGCGAAGGGAAAGGACCAGTAGTATTTCGAAAAATGGAAGATGAAAAGGAGATTGAGTTTACTTGGGTCTATGGGGATGAACCTGAAACCCTCGTGAATATTCGCTTCGAAGAAGTTGAAGATAAGACACTTGTCACACTCCATCATCATGGATTCAAGAATCCAGAAGCAACGATAGGGTATGATGTAGGTTGGACAAGTATTCTTGGAGAACTGAAACTTGTTTGCGAGCTTGGAGAGTCCGGAATAACGAGAGTCATTGATTGGGAATAAACCAGACTTCTATCCGATGAACAGAGGCATTCCAGGAAAGATTAGCAGCCATACTAGTACAGCAGTAACTAGAGGAATGAAGAAATTATCTGTCCATCCTATGCTCAGTAGTTCAGTAAGCATTATTGCAAAACCAATCAACGTAATTTGCAGCAGGAAACAAAGCGGACAGATATCCGGTGAGTGAACTACAATTGCTACCAAGATTGAAAGCATTGATAGCGCCCAAACGCCTAAACTTCCCTCGATAGATTTTTTCTTATAATTTAGTGAACTAATTGTTCCTCCTAGAGAGCGTCCGACGACCTCTCCTGCAGCGTCTCCCCATGACACCGCGAGAATCGCAGCAACAAAGATTGTAGGTCTCTGAAAGAATACCAAGAATGCAACCATGAATGCTATCATTCCCATGAATCCTGAAGCGAATGTATTTAGAGAGCTCTCATTCTCTCTGCTACCCGCAATCAACAGGCTAGTTATGAGGTCACTCTTATGAGCCCATGCATAGAATAGAATCGTGAGGAATATTCCTGCAGCAAATGCAGGACCACTTAATGTGACATAGAAATGAACCGTAAAGGCAATTATTGAACCCATGCTGATATGGACGAGCTTTCTTGATTTCCAATGATTAACACCACTATCTGCAAGCATGTAAGCTATTGCTAGAATGATTCCCCCTGCAATGCCCGTGAATAATGCAAGCGTAATATCAATGGTTGTGAGTTCGCCAAAGTAGAGCTCTACCATAATTCTCGCTTGGTTTTCAAGTAAAATCACATTTCATTCTATCTGTTCTCTATATCATTTCTGACATGTAGAAATGATAGAAGAAGATTCATCTTTTTCGACATTTTTACACGAATTACTGTTCCTCTTCCTGATACAGATTCTATAGAGCCTCCACTTAATTCATCATAAATTGTGATGTCCTTGTTGAAAAAACCAATTTTCTGTAGTTTATCATAGTTATCGATGATGATCGATTTTACCTTCTTTGAAGGAAGTGCTTCATT
The DNA here is from genome assembly GCA_029210805.1 of Candidatus Thorarchaeota archaeon. Taxonomy (GTDB): domain Archaea; phylum Asgardarchaeota; class Thorarchaeia; order Thorarchaeales; family Thorarchaeaceae; genus MP5-2226. The sequence goes on along the minus strand of JARGGA010000021.1, from coordinate 4,854 downwards.
CATTTGTTTAGACAGGATTTCAATCTCAGGAAGTTCTATACTCAAGATACATCTCCCTCCTACTGATACTATTCCTTAGCAAATAAATTCCTCTGAAATATGGATTCACAGGTTCAAGTCATTCATCGAAAACGAAACCCTGTTTCTTGAGAATTCCGAACAATGGGTTGCTCTCGCCTCTTCGACGAAACTTGCGGGATATGTGTTCTGACCAAGAGTATCTATCAAACCCGATACCATCTTCCTCCCCCTCAAGCAAAGGCACTTTGATTCTTTTCTTGATGTAATAGCCTTGCGCCAAGTACCCTTCATCCATTGCCTTCATACACTCCTGGATATCCTCTGAGCTGTGATTCGAATACTGATCTTCGAAGGCATTATACTTTAGAGGAAATCTTGGCCTGATTTCAGTTTCATCCGATTCGTCAGGATATCCAATACACATTCCGACAACTGGGAACACTCGATCAGGTACTCCAAAGAGTTCTGAGATCTTTCGTGCTCTCATCGGGGTTGCTCCGAGTAGAACGGATCCTAGTCCCATTGCTTCAGCTGCAAGCGTAACATTTTCGACAACTAATGAAACATCCTGAATCCCAAGCCATAATGACATCATATCATCTTGTGTGTTTTCATATCCTCTTGCTTTCATTATTTTCTCCAGACGAACGAAGTCAACAAAGAAAACAAGGAATACTGGAGCTGTCGAGTACACTCCTATTGACAGGCTTTTTGCCTTCTCCTTATCTCGTGTGTAAACAACTGAACATAATTGTGCCGCAAATGGAGCTCTAAACCCTGCTTCAAGAATCTTATCGAGAACTTCCTTGGAAATGGGTTTGTCAAGAAACGACCGAATGGACCGTCTATCATGCATTATCTGAAAGATGTCTTTATGCTTTAGGCCAAACATGGTTCACTCACACTTTTGTGTTTGTTTAATCGTCTATAAAATCTGGTTATTCTCGGTAGTACATTGCTTTACTGAAAATCTCTATTAGTGAGGAATGAGAGAGCGATTCGAAATTGAGTTGATAGCATGAACCCAACAGCAGCTGAAATGGCCATAGAAGCAGTAGAAGTTGCAGAATGCAATTTGCTTCAATCCTTCATAAATGTCACACCTGATCAAGTATACTCACAAATTCTTCCCGAACTCAACTCCATAGGATGGATATTTGGTCACTGTATTGTTCACTATCAATGGGTAATCGACCTATCATATCAAGAAAAGAGGACGCTCTCCAAAGAGGTGTGCAACTATTTTAGATATGGAACAACCAAAGAAGAGATTCTTCAAAATAAGCCGCCCATTAGTTTCCGTGATTTGGTTGATTCGTATCTTTCCATTTCCAAATCAAGTTTGGAGTATCTGCGGAATGTCGATGAGAATATGATTTACAAAGAATTCGTTCCTGAGCCAGAGGAATCACTGTTACAGCATCTTCATCGAATGGCATTTCATTTTATGGGACACATGGGTCAGATAGTAATGATAAAGCGGGCACTTGGCAATCCTGGTCCGTCTTTTGTTGATGGCATTACGAAACCTCAAAGAGATATGATTATGGAAAAATGGTATGAATGGTGGACTAGCAGTAGAAACGATTTCCACCCTTGAAACTCTGAACTTCGGAGAGAACCTTACTTAAGCGGGATGACATTGACCAAGCGTATGCTTGAGATCTCTCCTGAGAAAGTCAGAAGTCTAATCCTTGAGGTTCAGGGTCTGCGGACAAAAGTTCCCAGTAGATCTGTTATGGACGTTGCCAATAGAATTCACAATATTCAGATTGATACGATATCAGTTGTTAGTCGAAGTCACAATCTCATTACTGCCAATAGGTACTCTGACTATGTAGAAGGCGAAGTTTGGAAACTCCAGAAAGAAGGCAAGCTGTTCGAGTACTGGTCACATGCCATGTGTCTGATGTCGATGAAGTCCTTTCCCTATTATGCCTGGAAAATGGAACGGATGCGAGAACGCAAGAGTGGCTGGTATACTGCATGGGCTCTCAAGAACAAAGAAATTGTAGAAGAGGTGTATCAGAATGTCAAGAAAAATGGCCTTACACGAAGCAAGGATTTGGGAGAGCCCGGAAGAAAAAGCGATGGTTGGTGGGATTGGAAGAAAGAAAAACGTGCACTGGAAGCTCTCACATCTTTGGGACGACTGATGGTTTCATACAGAGAAGGATTTCAGAAGAATTACGATCTTACCGAGCGTGTTGTTCCTCCTGGAATTGATACCGAGCCCCTTTCAAATGATGACATTCCACAATACATTATTGATACAACATTTCGTTCATTAGGTGTTGCTGATTACCGTGATGTGAGATCGTATACGGGACCGATGGCAGCGAAGCACATCTGGAAGGGTCAGCGGCCCAATATCGAGAATCATCTGGAAAGTCTGATTGGAGATGTGTTGGAGGAAGTTGATTTCGGCCAGAAGGGTCGCTATTTTGTTCATGTAGACTATCTTGAAACTCTGACAACATTGAAACCACCTGGACCGAAAACACCTGTCAAAATCCTAACGCCCTTCGATAACATTCTCAGAGAACGACATTATCCTAAATCCATCTGGGAATTTGATTACAGGATAGAGTGTTATGTACCAGCGAAAGATAGAGTTCATGGCTACTATGTGCTTCCAATCTTAGATCAGAATGCGCTGAGAGGCCGTGTGGATGCAAAGGTTCACCGTAGTACATCTCAGCTCGAACTGAAGGCACTCTATTTGGAATCCCCTGGGTTGCTAACCGAATCCGGTTTATTGCGCCTTCAGAAAGGAGTGCAGGATTTTGCGAAATTTCACAATTGCAAAGAAATCCTAACTGGAAGAATCCTCCCGAAAAAACACGCATCGAAAGTTCGGGATACACTGAATGGCTCAGTATAGTTTGAAACTGCACCTTTTATAATCCAGTAACTCATGTAGGGATTGGCGATTTCATATGGATGATCTTTTACGTTATCTACGAGCCGACGGATGGGTAAATTTCAGTAGTATGGGAACTGATCAATAAAAGGGAATTCCACCTGCGCCTTATGAAAAGCCCTATCATCCTGGAGCAGTTACATTCGACTTGATTGCACCCGAGGACATTTCTCTTGGAACCATGTACGTAGTCGATGCCATAAAATCTAGGCATAGTATGAGGAATTTCAATAATGAATCCCTCCCTCTTGAAGAACTATCATACTTGCTGTGGTCAACTCAAGGAATTCGTACTGTTGTAGAATCCCAGGGTGCAACAATGAGAGTGGAGCCTTCAGGAGGGGCTTGACATCCGTTCGAAACCTACATTATCGTATTCAGAGTTGATGGTTTCGAAAAGGGATTGTATTGTTATTCGGCACTTGAACACAAGCTTATAGATATTCCAACTATAACTATTTCACCTGATGATATAGCGAAGGGATGCAACAATCAAGGATTTGTTGGCAAATCTGCTGTCGTATTCGTCTGGAGTGTAATCCCATATAGAACGCAATGGCGCTATGGGTCATTAAGCCACAAGATGATCGCACAAGATTCTGGACACCTCTGCCAAAATCTGTATCTTGCCAGCACCTCCATTGGGACGGGCACATGTGCAATCCGAGCCGATGACCAAAGGGCGATGGGCAAATTATTGGATTTGGATGGAGAGGAGGAATTCGTTATCTACGTGGCTCCAGTTGGCAAATGATTTACGATATTCGAATGTAAAACCAACGTAATACATCATCACCAAACAGCACCCAGCGCTAACCTTATCTTGGGTTTCGCTATAGTCCTAGCTAGCTTGATGTGTAGAGGGCTTATGGTATAATACATGCAGTGTTAGCCCGTTTGCCAAGAGGAGGAATCTGAATGAGAGACCAAGACGACGGTAGTAAAGTAATGAAAGCCGTTTTGATAGGTGACGGTGCAGTAGGAAAAACCAGTATTAGACGAAACTACCTTGGCGATGAATTCATAGAAGGCCACATTGCTACTATTGGAGTGGATTTGGCAACCAAACGTGTGGTGTTCAATCAAGAAGTTGTGAAATTCATTATTTGGGATCTTGCAGGTCAACCATCATTCAAGCAGGTTCGTGGACATTATTACCACGGCTGCAACGGTATTGTTCTGGTTTATTCAACTGTAGATAGAGAATCATTTGATAACGCTTCCAAGTGGCTTGTTGAAGCATACAACAATATGGGGCCATTGCCTCCGACTGTCATAGTTGGAAATAAAACTGACCTTCGTGAAAGAAAATCAGAATCAGAACGCGTGACATCTGATGAAGGACGTAGGTTCACCGAATACTTTAGTGAGAAGCTTGGTGTTCCTGCTGTATTCAAAGAAACTTCAGCTCTAACCGGCTACAACGTAGATAATACATTTCACGAGCTTCTTCAAATGATGTCGGATGCACAAGAAGGTAGTGAGAGCGACCTCTTCATTGGATAAGGTTAGCTTCGAGATGTCATCTTTTTTGCTACATCTTCATGCATATATATCGTAGAGGATATATCATCATTAACTATTATTAATTTACTAATTGAGTACTTCGTTGAAATCAATTACGCTACAAAATAGGATGTGTTGCGATGAGTCAAGAAAACGAACCACAGGATGAAAAATCGAGAATGTCCATGCGCATCGAAGGGATGCATTGCGCTTCCTGTGTTGCAAGTATTGAGAAGACTTTGCTGAATCAGGATGGTGTGATTAGCGCAACTGTTAGTCTACTGGATGAAAAGGCTATCATCGAATTTGATCCAACCCATGTAAACAGGGAGGCACTTGAGAAGGCTGTGGTCTCTACAGGCTATCGTCCCAAGCGAGCAACAATGGCATTGACGATTCCTGGT
>JARGGA010000020.1 GCA_029210805.1 Candidatus Thorarchaeota archaeon | reverse complement strand
AAGCAGAACTATTTCCACTGTCCATCCTGCGGACATAAGACCAATGCTGATAGGAATGGTAGTATCAATATCGCTGCACGACTATTGACGCTCACAAAGTCACTGCACTCTGTGAGAGGACTAGGTAAGTGGGCTAGTTCCGTTTTGCGAAGCAAAACGAAGCAAACGACTGAAAGCCCAACCGAGAATCTCGAAGAGATTGTCAAGAGGGAAGTCCTTACTCTCCGTAGAAGAACTAGCATCGGGTTCTGGGGAGTCCGCGGCCGTTCACCATGCTCAATCGAGTCTTCTTAGCTTCAGTGATGAATCTGAGAGGGGTGATAATGACCCTGCCGTGGGAAAAACTGTGGAAACACTTTCTGTCGCTGGAAGTGATGAACCAGCACAAAGACAGGAGAAAGAGACCAGGTCTGTAGGAGGGATTCCATCTCGATGAGGATAGACAATGCTCTTGCTAATTTTTTCAAATTCCCTTGGAATTTGCGAAGAGGTGGTGACACTGGCAAGAGAAGGGCGGAACACAGAAGTTTCTATCATTTGAGGTTCACTCACCTTGTTAGGAACAAGTCACGTCGATAAAGTTATAATGTTACCAAACCCCGACGAGAAGAAGCCCCTACGGGGTCCTTTTCTGCCTTTGTTGGCAGTATTCAAACTATAAATTACAGCGGTGATATTATTGCCCAAACGCGACGTAGTCCGACAACCCAAATCACGGTTCCTAAAGGTCAAGTGCCTAGATTGCGAAAACGAACAGATTATTTTCGGGCACGCAACCACAGAGGTCACATGCCTTAAGTGTGGAAAGACTCTTGCTAAGCCCAGTGGCGGCAAAGCTAAATTGGAACCAATTGCAAGAGAAATTGAAGTCCTACCATAGGACCTGAAGATTGCATTCTCATAGGAGGAATTTTGAAAGATGGTCTTGAAACGTGCAGAATGGCCAAACTCGGATGAATATGCCATAGCGGTCGCCTCGAAAGTTGCCCCATATGGCGCATATGTCAAGTTGCCGGAATTTGGTGAAAAAGAAGGCTTCATTCACATTTCCGAGGTGTCCAGTACATGGGTCAGGAACATACGAAATCATATCCATGAGAATCAACGTGTTGTCGTTAGAGTGCTTAAAGTCGATGAGGCGAAACGACATATTGACTGTTCCCTAAGACGAGTTTCTACAGAAGCCAGAAGATCAAAGAATAACGAATGGAAGAGGGCACAGAAAGCCGAGAAACTACTCGAACTCTTAGCCAAAGAGAACAATATGGAGCTTGAGGAAGTCTATGAAAAGATTGGTTGGCCTATTGAGGATTTCTTTGGTGAAATTTACAAAGGTCTCGAAAGTGCCTCAGATTCAGGTGCTGCGGCTTTCGCAGATGTAGATGCTCCTAGTGAGCTTCGTGCTCAGCTAGCAGAACTCGCACAGACAAGGATTGAGATTCCATCAGTTGAGATTGATGGTGAGATGACTATCACTGTACCAGGCCCTGAGGGAGTAGTTGTGATTAGAAACGCTCTTACTGGCGGTCTTGAATTGGGTAAGACAGTAGAAAAATCCACAGTTGAAATTTATGTACTTGGATCTCCTCGTTACAGATTACAAATCGTCAGTCCGGATTATAAGGAAGCAGAAGAAGTGCTTTCTACAGTTCTAGGAGCGATTACAAAGATAATAGAGAAGAATTCTGGAACTATTAGTTTCAACCGGAAATAGTGGTGTATCATGCCTTATCTCTTCAAATGTTCGAAATGTAATACGTATACCCTGTCGGAGAAAGGTTGTCCCAAATGTGGGTCTGATGTAAGCAGTCCATCGCCACCGAGATATTCTCCTCAAGACAAGTACGGTAAGTATCGTCGTGAGGCAAAAAAGAAATCCAGTATTGTATCAGCGTCTGAAAAGTAAAAGAGAAGAAGAAGGGCGACTGACTGTATAGCCAATCGCCATTATGCTATTTCTAGTGCAGTTCCACTGGTACCGTTCATTTTTAGTTGCACAATCTTATACACCAGAGTGAAGTACCCCCAGAAAACGGCACTGGGTGGACTCTGTGAGGTAAAGGGATGTGTCTTTAACGACCTCGCAATTCTGTATCCTGATTTTGGTTTATAATCTCCTATACCAGTGATATCTAATGACTATCCAAGTTTGTTCACGTTTCAGCTAGATATTTCGTAAAGATATGAGTATGCTTCTGTAGGGACAATGCTCAAGGAATAGTTGGACTAATTAGAAAGAAGGAAGGGGAGGAAATCCCCTTCGTGTTCTATACACTATGTATCAGTGTAGCTCGACAGGTACCCAGAAGGTAATCCAGTCACTATCTAGTGTTGGGTCGCCCGAGTTCACGTTATTGAAAAACATGAACTTGATTTGGTAGTTCATTCCACCTTTCAGGTTCAGGTCCTGTGAATCCTCTGAGTTGAGGGGTATCAGGAACTCGATGACATTTTCACCGGTAGCATACTCAGTAGAGTTAGATCCGCCAGTATCCTCAGACCAGTCGCCATAATAGTCTATGTAGCCATCATATGTATCATGCCCATCATAGTTGACGATACGAATGTCTGCATCATCAGGATTGTCAAGTGATGAAACTTGAATACCCAATGCATCTTCACCAACTGTGTAGTTGTCCATGCTGATACCATAGTACATGTGCGTAGCGTTTGCACGAGTGTATACAGTAGCATCATATCCTCCACCAAACACAACCTCATTACTTGTGAAACCGGATTCGGAGGCCGAGATATTTCCATCCATTGAAATGGAGGACAATGCGTCGAACTCTGGCGCCCATTGAGCACTAGTCTTGTTGTTGTATTGCTCTAACATGGTATAATCGACACTGTAGATCTTCACAAGCCCGTATTGGTAGCTAATGAAGGAAAGGTCGAATACGCCATATAGGTCAGTGGGGATGTAGTCGGTCCATCGAGGATCATTCTCGTTATCAGTCAGATACTGGTCCACGGCTAGACGATTTTCTGCAAGCCCCATCTGTTGTCCCTCTTCAATTGTATGAGGTTCACCATAGAGCATCAACTTGTACAGGGTTGATTCAAAGAATGCGTCCTTTGTCCACTCGGTTTCTTCGTAGTCAGGTGTTGATGGATCGTCGCCAAGGTAGGTTGCATCGTCTATCAAATCAGATCCAAGATGGTCTTCTGCAATTCGAACCATCCATGGCCATTTTCCATCATCTCCTCCAAAGAAGGATGTTCGATGGCCCCAATAGACGAGAACATGCGTTGTATTCCAATTCTGAAGTGTTCTTAGTGACTCAGTGAAATTAAGCGACATCAACGCGTACCCCATGAGTGCGATTTGCGTAGCATTGAGTGTCCCATTATCTACTATCGTGTCCGCACCCGACGCACTGTTTATCCAATATCCGTAATCCCACCAGCTTGCAATTGTAGCACCCGGTGGTAACACGTTCCGAATATAGGTCATGGATGTCTGCCAATCTGTGACTTGGGTTTCATCCGAAAGGTAGGCTGATGCAAATTCAGGAGGACGAATGCCATCTGACACATAAGCTACTCCAAGGATGATATTAACGGACAGTAAAAGTCCTACAAATGCGAATGCAGCAATAGCATGTTCGGAGGTAAGAGAGGAACTCATTCGGAATCGTCTCCGCTCGAACACAGATTGCTGTGTGACCACTTTGGCAAAGGGAGCCAAGATTCCATTTACAGCAATAGCAGCAAGAATTGCGGCTGCAGGAGCTAGAATTAGACTAAGTCTGATCATACTTCCTGTGAAGTAAACAGCTGTTGCTCCAAATAGAAGCAGGAACAGGTCCTCATCACGTCCACGACTATAAAGGAAGTACATTCCTAATGGGAAGAAGATTATGAGGACAAGTAATGTCTGATAGAAGCTTCCCCATGGACTTGGTAGGTGTTCTGCAACAGATGCAAATATCCGTTGGTCAAGACGGAAGAATGGATTGATTACATTCATGAATTTAGAGCCAATCACGGTGATTGGATTGGAGCTGGTCGTAGTAATCGATAAATCAGAACTGGAACCATAGATTATGTAAGCCACGATACCAATAATGGGAGAGATTGCTCCCAACACGATTGGTTTCATATGTGGTGTTAATACAGTTGCAGTAGCCTCTCTGTATGTAGCGATACGTTGCCATATCTCATAGAAGGCAAGAAGGCCACCAACGCCAATGGCTGCAAGGTAAGTCATTGATGTTAGACTGGAGAATCCATTTCTAGGAACAAGTACACCTAGGAATATTCCGAGAGTCACTGTGAGCAGATAGGAAGTAAGTAGCCGTTTGCTGTATTTCCCGCCAATCAACATCAGCATACCATAGAGGGCAAACAACCCGAGAATGAAGTCTCCTGCACCCCAAGAAGCTAGCAAATATGCTAATGCAAAACCTGCAGCAACTCCCGAAAGCGCAGATCCTCTTTTCAGACTTCGGAGAAAGAGGAACATTGTCAGTGTAATAGCAAAAACACCTACCAATTCATTGTCATAGAACCCTACGATGGTTCTCTGAATGAACGCAGGCAGAAATGCCATGAAAAGAGCGCTTAGCATTCCTACTGTATTGTTGAATACTTCACGACCAAGGAGGTATGCAACGAGTGTTGTAAGAGCGCCCATAAATGCTGGTAGAAGAATTGAAACAGTTGTTACTGAAACTGGAATGCCCATTGCATTGACAACCCAGTAGAAGAACGCGCTTGTAAAAGGTACACCAATATAGCTAGTTGTGGTTATATCACGGCCAAAAGGTACCCACGTTGATTGATCATACCAAGTAAAGAATGCGCCAAATCCATTTTCAGCTACGTATTCTGTTACCTTCAACTGGAACCATGGGTCAAATGCACGGACTATAGGCTGTGCGTCTATCAATGGTTCAAGACGAAGAGCCAATGCGGCAATGAATATTATCGTTAGAGCTGAAACTATCAGAGCTGATCCTCGTGATATTTTCGCCTTTGGTCTATGGAAGACTTGTTTCATGAGTCGTACTGACGACCTCTTGAACTTGCTGAACCTTGACATTCGGGGTATTCTCTCCGTTATGACTCGAAGTCAAACGGATGGTTTTTGGATTCGCTAAAAAGGTTGCGGATAGATGAACAAGAGTACTAGATTGAAATTCGATATTGTTAGCTATCAATAGTATCACTCTTCTTGAAGGGAGAACGCGAGAGTTTTCTCTCGCGCATCAAACTAAGACTATTCTAGGGATGCAATGTATTCTTTGTATGCAGCAGCATCCATGAGTGTACCAAGATCACCATCAAGATTGGATGGCTTGATTTTGTACATCCAGCCCCTGTCATAGGGGGATTCATTTACAATCTCCGGAGCGTCCTCAAGTTCACCATTCACTTCGATTATCTCCCCAGCAACAGGGTTGATGATGTCAGATGATGCTTTCATTGATTCAACGAGACCGCACTCTTCGTTTGCACCAAGAGTGACACCTGCCTCCTTTATCTCCACGTAAGTTATCTCATGAAGGGAATTTTGAGCGTAATCGGTTATTCCAACTGTGACAATGTCACCATCAACCTTACTCCACTCATGATCCATAGAATAGTATAATCCATCTCTAATATCGGAGCCATCAGACATATTGGTCCACCTACTTGTTCACTTAGTTTCAATGTCCCTATAAAATACTACCATATCACACCGTTCGCGTTGAGCCATACTTCGCGGGGTCGTAGAAAGGCCATTTTTTGACCTTGGCCTTGCGAATACGTCCCTTGATATCAATTTCAATGATATCACCCTCATTGACGGTGTCAGGAGGAACATAACCCATGCCAAATCCTGAACCAAGAATAGGTGACATACCTCCACTTGTTGTTTCACCAATCTGAGAACCATTGAAGAGAATTGGATAGTTTTCGCGCGGAATGCCACGTTCAATCATCACGAAACCAATTCGCGTCTTCTTTGCACCTTCGTTCTTGTGTTTCATCACGGTGTCATAACCAAAATAGTGTGGCTCCACCTTGAATTTCACAGCATACGGGATGACAGCTTCAATTGGAGAGGTTTCCTCATTCAGTTCATGACCATAAAGTACGAATCCAGCCTCAAGTCGGGTGGAGTCACGTGAACCAAGTCCGCAAGGCTTGACTCCAAATTCCTCACCCTGCTTTAGCAACTCTTCCCAGAAGGAAATTGCTCTCTTTTTTCCCTCATCTGTGAAAGGTGTATCCAAGACTAGAATCTCTCCACCATCTTCACCTGTGTAGCCAGTTCTACAGAGAAAAGTATCATATCCAGCCATCTTTACAGGATTGCAGGTGAATCGTTCATACTCATTGGCATCCTTTCCAATCATTTTAGATAGCAGGTCTAATGCCTTTGGCCCTTGTACAGCAATCATTGCAACCCCTTTTGATTTATCAATCACCCGAACATCAAACTTCTCTGATTGTTTTTGTAGATGTGCCCAAATTTTAGGTCCATTTGCCGCATTTGTGACCCAGATGAACTCCTCTTCTCCAATTCGATATAGCATTAGGTCATCGTATATTCCACCATTCTCATTCAGGCAGGTGGAATAGTGACCTCCATTGACCTTCAACTTGCTTACGTTGTTGGTTGTTACTGTCTGAAGAAAGTTAACAGAATCAGCTCCTTCAATCCAGAGTCTTAGCATGTTTGAAGTATCGAATATGCCCACCGCGTTTCTTACGGTCAAATGTTCTTCCCGAATATCCGAAAACCGGACGGGCATTTCCCATCCAACAAAAGGTACAAGGTCACCATGTTCTTTATGCCAGTCATATAGTTGAGTCCGCAGGAGAGGAGTATTCATTTTTGCTCACCTTTGATGCGAGGATGCAACTCTTGAGTTACGAGTTCGTCGCGGAGATTTTCCAAATATAAAGTGGATGGTATCTAACTACTCTCCGCTTTTTGTTCTCGTTTCCGAAGAAACGCTCTGATGGAACCAACTCGTCTCGCGATCCTGTGTTCCAACCAGAGACTTTCCGCAATCTCGCCCGATGATAATCCTCGGTCATTATATCCTTGAATGAGGGCAGTTTCATATTCCGTGTTGCGGGTTCCATATCTTGTCGCATTCAACAACTCTGTTAGGCTCTTCAGTCTGTCCTTACGTCCTTTAGCATACCTGAATAAGTATACATCATTGGATTGGAGTATTGACTCTTTTTGGTGAATTGATACATGACAGGAATCATAGCAGGATGAATTGATTCCTAAAGAATTGAGAATTTCTGTCAGTATTCTGTGATTCGCTTTTGATGTTAGTCCAATTGTTTGTGACTTCAATGAAGCGTGACCATCACCATCCGCAACTCCTTGAAGGAAAGCCACTTTCCATTCCTCTGGCATGTGTTTTATCCATTCTGCCCGAATTGAAGATTCATTTTTTATCTCATGGTGTTCTAACCCCAAAAGTGTTCTACGCATCCAAATCAGAAGAGGGGAACTAATGCTTGCCCATTGGTTGAATTTCACAGTTGTTCCATTCTTCTGTTTTGTTTCACCCTCCCCCTTGTACTCCGCTTCAATGCCTATTCTACTAAGAGCATAACAAAACCCTTCACCGAAATCTGTGTTCCAACTATATTTCTTACTGGCCTTCAGTTCAACACTAGTAGATGAGTATCTATCATTGTGAAACTTTCCGTCGGATAGGGCGACCCCAAGTAGATACATCAAGGCTATGTGTTGAGCCATTTTTCCAAACTCTTTTTCATGTGCCTCGGTTCCATGATTGTCTATTGGTGTGACCTGCTCCAACATATCAAGAATTTCCTGAGAAGATGAGATTGTAGTAGGGACTTCAATGAATTTTCTAGGCAGCCCAATTCCTCCATTTTCAATTAAAAGAGGTAACCATGTTTTCCCTTCTGCTGGCGATTCGGATGGAATCCAAGTTGCAAGATTAACCAAACCTGCTATTTGTCCATGTTTTAGATATCTCGTAATACGACTTTTCGAAACATTCGAAGTAGACACAAAATCCGAAATTAGACCCCCATTTGATAGAACATCAATAAAAGAAAAGAAATCCTCTGCTAATTTTCGTTGCTTTTCAAAAGTTGGGATAAATTCTAGTTCTTCTAGCAAGTAATAATTCTGCAATCTAACATCCATCTCTTCAGCTGTTGTTACGCCATTCAATTCTTTATAGAGTCTGGAAAGCTCTATTTCAGATTCCTCTTGAGTTAGTGCTCTCTCCAGCATTGAGATTAATTTTGGATGTCCTCCTTCACATATCCATCTCTTCACAGTTGGTTTGGTAAGTTTGCGTTTCGTTGCTATTTTTGTAATATCCTGAGAAAGAACATATCCAACATTTTGATACTTTGCTAAAATCTCAAAATATGTTCGTGCATCATCCATGAGAATAGAAAAATCTTCGCGGTCAGAGAATGAGGGAAAACTGTTGTTAATTGTGTTTTCTAGTTGCTTGAATGAGGTTACTTCAACACCACGAACGGTTGGAGTTTCTAACTCAGTTTTGTATATGAGTGATTGAAATTGTTCTACTTTAGAGATTTGTATTGCTGTTCTTACTAAATACGGGACTGATCCTCGTAAAATGTATGATACTTGGTTTCGTGGGTTTTCCATTCCAACTCTTTGTGCAATTCCAATGAGCGTACCTCCATTTTCAAGGGTCTTTATGAAATCAAAGAACTGTTTTGCATTGCGCTTCTTCTCTTCAAATTCAGGAATCTTCTCGTATCCTTTGTTGGGATATTCTTCTTCCAGCAATCTCTCCACATTATCCCAATTTCGCAACCCGTTCAATTGTCCTTCCAGTTTTGCAATTGTATCCTTTGCCTCGGATTTTGATGTTGCCCTCTCAAGAATTTCATAGATTTGAGGTATGCATCCCCTGAATGTCCAATTTGATGCTTTATGATGTTTCAGACCAAGTTTGAATGCGATTGGCTTTAGTTCTTTTAATGCAATTCGTGTTCTTTGTCCAAGTTCAGATATAAGGTCAAAATGCGTATTGGCATCAATCAACAATTGCCTAAGGTCATCACGTTTTCTAACTCCGGGGAACGCATCAGATATGATTGATTTCAGCTCATCCGAGGAGCGAATCTCTTGTCCTCTCTATAATGCTCTCTCGTAGAGAGCGTGATTAGTCCTGAAAGAAGAAAGGTATACCAATAGTTTTCCACAACAAGCTCGCATTCCTTTTTCTTTGTGTTTAGCAACAATTCCTGTCTATTCCGAGAAATCTCTCTCATTTGTACAAGGTAACTCTCTACTTCGCCATTGTATTCGGGAAAAGTCTTCTCTTCTTCCAAGGTCTCACATCCACCTGCCTACCACTTACACCTTCAATTGTAGGATGAAATTCAACAATATATGCGAATCGATAAACATGAACCAAAATACCGAAGAAAAGGCTGAAGTCAAGCTCATCTATCGTTTCTTGTAAATACTTGATTACATCATTCTTCTTATCTATGATTTCCCAGATGTTGATGCTTCAGATGCAAAAGTGATGCATGGGAGTTGGAAACCTATTGGTCTGTTCGGTAAGTATCTATTTTACAAACCCATGACTTGGCTGCTTGGAAAGAAATCGGATGCATTTCATGAAGAGCATCGAGGATATCTGCATTCTCTTATCGGATGTTTTTTGGCATCGCTATTCTTTGCAATTCCAATAGCAATCATTTTTATCATTACTGCTTTCGTTCTAATGAGTTCATTAGATCTAACAATTCTCATTTGGTATCTCTGGCTGGGACTACCATTTGGGTTTCTTATGCATTTGGCAGAGGATAGTTTCACCAAATCTGGAGTGCGTTGGTTCTTTCCAAGGGGGAGAGCATATTCTGGTCAGACAAGTACAGGTAGAAAAAGTGAGTACAATCTACTGACTACATTCCTCATTCTCTTTGGATTGTTCTCTGTATTTGTTTGGATACAGATAGCTACAATTGAATTGCTTATCATATCAATAGTTGGTTCCATTGTACTCCTTGGAATACTTTACGGAATCAATCCGATAATCAGCAGGCTAAGCCAATAGATAATTTGTTGTCCGAAGAGTAATTGAAATTGCAAAATGCGAATGTTAGTCTAGAAATAGCTAAACTCAAAAACTTACACAAAAATCTGTTGCTGGGAGATTTTTATGAAAAGCATCTAAAACATGTTTGACTATGGGAGGAAAAAGAATAATTGACAAAATCAATACTAATCGCAGCAAGTCCATTGACAGAGGATTCTGATGGAAATCCTCTCGGGGAACGTGGGTCGATACTGGCTCATGCTTGTCATTTAGCTAAACATGGAGGAGTGGTGTGGGTTCTTATACAGCCGGGAGAAAGCTATTCAGAGGCATTTAGGCACCCAGATTTGAAAAGAGCATATTTCTATGATGTGCCTAGCCAAACAATATCATATAGAGCAACAATCGATTTTGCAGGTGCCCCAGGGGAAATTCCCAATCTTGATACATTGAAATGGTATTATCCTCAGTTTCGACCATTTCCACCAGCAGAGTTTACTTTTATTCTACTGATTTCTGGTTTTGAAAGATTAGATAAAAACTACAGACTTGACGATTTTTTCAAGCTGGATGGATCGAAAGTGGAAAGGGTACAGAATTACGTTTTAATAGAAGATCCAGAATTCACCTCGATTTATTCAATCCCAAAATAACTAGTAGTTTCATTGTCGAGGTGGTCCATTGTTCCCTGTCCGGTTGCAACTCTTCCAGTATCATGAACCAGCTGGAAGACTACTATCTCCTAGTGAGAGAGAATAGCAGAATTATCAGTGGAGTTTGAAAATGAGATGCCAATAGAGATGGCGAAAGTATTTTCACCTGTAAAGAAATTCGTTGCTCCCTAGTTGTACCATAATGGAACTTATATCTCCAGTAGAGATAATGAAATTGAGGGAGTGGTAATAATAGAGGAATCGACACCAGAAATCTGGACCAATGCGCCAACTATACATCCGGATTTTGCTGACTACGCAAATCGGGGAGCAGAGATTCTTGATAGTATGAAGAAACTAAATAGACCAGAAATGCTTGATGCAATAGGTATAGCAAGTCCTCTCTTCTTTGAGTATCAAATATTCCCACAGCGTCTCTCACAGCCATATGCTCTTCACGAATGTCAGAGTATCTTACAGGCATCTCCCAACCAGCAAAGGGGATAACATCACCATGTTCTTTGTGCCAATCATAAAGTTGAGTTCGTTCGAGGTTTTCATCCATCAGAATCACCAAATTTCTTGGACTATAGGGCGGGTTGACTCAGATTGCGCTGGAAATACAGCGAATATAAGGTGTTTGGAAAACACAGAGTGTTTCTTCCCACGGCATTCGATTTTCGAATTAGATAGGTTTTATTTCCTTCTGTGGAGCCAAATTCTTGAGGATTTCATATGACCGAAAAGATTCTGACATTGAATGGATTGCCTATCGGAGGCGCAAATCCAGTCAGGGTCATGGGTGTAATCAATTTATCACCAGAGTCCTTCTATGCTGAGTCAATTATCACTGATCAAACGGCTCTTGTATCCCGCGTAGAAGAAATGGTTGGTCAGGGAGCTGATATTATCGATATTGGAGGCGCATCGACAGCTCCAAAGAATTACTATGATACGAAAGATACCGGAACCCAAGAGGAGCTATCTAGAGTAACCTCAGCCTTGGAGCTTATTGTGAAGGCCTCATCTGTCCCAATCTCAATAGATACTACATCTTCATCTATAGCAGAAGCCGCTCTTGATCTAGGAGCGTCTATAGTGAACGATATTTCAGGATTGCATGCGGATAAAATGATGGCTGGTCTTGCTGCAGATAGAAACGTTCCCATCGTTATTATGGCAAATTGTCCGAATCATTGTGAAAGTGTTGAGGCTTCTTTGGGAGCGCTGAAAAGCAGCTTAGAGATTGCAAATGAAGCGGGTATACCCAAAGAGAACGTTATTCTGGACCCGGGAATCGGGTTTGGTAAGCCACCAGATGTCGACTTTGCGCTTTTAAAACAACTTGGCAGGTTCAAGGATTTTCAAAGACCAATATTGGTGGGTGTATCTAGGAAAGCATTCATTGGTGCTCTATTAGGAGAAGATAATCCAGAGAGAAGGCTTGCTGGAACTGTGTCAGCCACATCAGTTGCAGTAGTTAACGGAGCAGATATTATTCGTGCACATGATGTTGCAGAAGCAGTAGTAGCAGCAAGAGTGGGAGAAGCATTACGGTGAACTAGATGGAGTGGAGTGAGTGGAGTCCTTTCTATAGGGACATCATAGAAAGACTGGAAATTGACTCAAATGGAGACTACGAGGCAACCGCTATATTGAGTCGACTACTCATTGATACTGATCCTGAACCACTAATCACATCGCTAGAGAAAAGAATCAATGGCAAGAAGGTAGTTGTTTTTGGAAGTGGACCTTCACTTGAGGAGCATATTGATACCGTTCAAAAAGACCCCTCTTTCTCCGAGGCGGTATTCATTGCTGCTGATGGTGCAACTACCGCACTTCGTGAGAATGGATTAAGATGTGATTTCATTGTGACTGATCTAGATGGGAATTTGGACGATATTCTTAGTTCAATGAATGATGGTGCCATTTCTATAGTTCATAGTCATGGGGACAACATATCTGCAATCAACAAGTACGTGCCAAAAATGGAGAGAGTCCTTGGAAGTACTCAAGTAGAACCTCTGCCGAATGTCTTTTTGTGGGGAGGGTTCACTGATGGTGATAGGGCGTGCTTTCTTGCTTCACATTATAGACCAAGGAGTATCGTATTAGCAGGAATGGATTTTGGAGAGATTGTAGGACGCTGGTCAAAGCCAGGAAATACTGAAAATTTTCCAGCCACACACAGAAAACTCATCAAGATGGATATAGCTCAGTCACTCTTGCGATATCTATGGAGTGCCAAAGGAATTGCATATACTGAACTGAAAAGAGAAAGGAATGTGCAGCGGGATAAATCCCGCCTGCCCAAAAAGGATTAGAATTCGTTAGTCTTTATTCCAAAGAGGTATCCGAAGGTTATGATTGCGATGCCAGCAAGAATCACACCAAGGACGAGTAGCCTTGTAGCATAACCTGGCTGGAAGACATACCTTGAGGAATAGTATACGAGTCCAAGTCCCATAGTACCCATCAGCACAACAACTGATGCAACAATCCCTTCAAGACCAAGCTGTACATCAATTCCTGGAGCTACAAGAATTGGAACTCCGCCTTGACCACCTGCAATTGGAGGGGGGGTTCTAACCATGGTGTAAATGTTTCCACCGAGAATGAACAGTATCGCAACGAAGAGTACTCCAAATAGGATAATACCCGGAGGGCGTGTAGGAGTAGTAAACCTCACTCTGCTCAGTCTCACTTGGGGTTTGACGATAATGCTCGGCCACCAAGGTTTCATTTTTTTGCCTCGAAACGTCAGGTTTGGCGGTCTGCTTTTAAGACTATCGCGGGATGAAAGAGTGTACTAGTACAACTTTGCGGTACCAGATAGTCTGGGAAGAGGTGAGCAATCGATTGTCTAACATCATGGTAATCTCAGAGAAGCCGACTGCTGCAAAAAAGATAGCCATTGCCCTTGACGAAAAGGGAGCACCTCAAGAAATTAAGAAGCGAGGTGCATCCTACTTCGAGTGTACTAGAAATGGAAACACATTGCTTGTTGTGTATGCACTTGGCCATCTCTTTGAATTGAAACAAACAGTCAAGGGGTGGATTTACCCGCGACTTGAGATGGAGTGGGTGCCAAAATATGAGGTTGAAAAGAAAGCTACGAATGTGAAACCTATCATTTCACTGATTAGAAAATTAGCAAAACAAGCGGATGAGTTTGTAATAGCAACGGACTATGATATTGAAGGGAGCTTGATTGGTTATCTGACTCTATTGTATGCATGCGAAGCAGATCCGAATCAAGCTCATAGAATGATTTTCTCCACCTTGACTGTTCAGGACCTACAAGATTCCTATGAGCAAGCTGAATCCATTCTAGATTTTCCGATGATTGACGCGGGTCTTGTGCGGCATGAAATCGATTGGCTATATGGAATCAATTTGACGCGTGCTCTCACTTTATCGGTCAAGAATGCCGCGGGGTGGTTTAAGATTGTATCAACAGGGCGTGTTCAAGGTCCGGTTCTTGCATTAGTTGCAGAGCGTGACAAGGAAATCAATGTCTTTGTACCGATTCCATACTGGACCATAGCGACTATTGGCGAGTTTGATAATACTGACATTGTACTTGAATATCAGAAACAGAGGGTTCCAGTTTTTGCTAAAGCAGAGAATGTTGTAAGTGTGCTTAGAGGGAAGACAGGCAAAGTTGAAAATGCCAAGAGAACAAAGATGTTCCAATCCCCACCCATTCCATTTAACTTGGGTGGCCTGCAGGCAGAATCATACAGGCATTTTGGCTTCAAACCCAGTAGAACCTTGATTCTTGCTCAATCTCTCTATGTTGAGGGATTAATATCCTATCCGCGTACAAGTAGTCAACAAATGCCAACATCAATAGATACCAAGTCCATATTGAAAAAACTGGGTGAGCATCGACAATACCAAAAACACGCCAAACAGATACTTAGTGGCAAGAAGATCATACCAGTTCAAGGGAAGAAGACAGACCCCGCACATCCCGCAATACATCCGACTGGCGAAAAACCTAGCAGGAAGCTAACTCCGAGTGAAAACAAGGTGTATGATTTAGTGGTCAGAAGGTTTCTTTCGCTTTTTGGTACGCCTACATCAAAGGAGAGTCTGAGGGTCGATGTTGAATGTGAGGGTCATATGTTATACGCAAGAGGATTGAGGATACTTGATCAAGGATGGATGGAATACTACGAGAAATACGCCACTCTGAACGAACGTATACTACCACTACTCAATGAAGGAGATCAAATTCACATCAAACAGGTATCAGCGGAAGAGAAAAGAACTTCCCCGCCAAACAAATACAATCCATCAAGTTTATTGAAAGTCCTTGAAAAGGAACAATTAGGCACCAAAGCCACACGTGCCCGCATTGTTGACTCGGTTAGGTCACGTGGATACACTTTGAATGATCGATATGAAATGTCTACACTGGGTTATGCACTTTTCGAAACGCTTCAAGAATATGTCCCATCAATGCTTTCTCCTGATTTTACAAGAAGACTAGAAAAAGAGATGGAAGATATACAGGAAAGCACAACTAAGCGGGAAGTAGTTCTTGCAAAAGCTAAGGAAAATCTAATGGTGCTCCTGCAATCATTCCAAGCCCAAGAGAGTATGATTGGTGAGGCATTAGTAGCTGGTCTCAGGAGATACTGGAGTGAGAGTGAAGAATTGGGATCCTGCCCCAAGTGTGGTGATGGGGTACTACGAATCATTCAGTCCCCAAAAACTGGGAAACGTTTTGTGGGATGTTCTAACTATAAGGATGGTAATTGTGATCAATCATTCCCACTTCCTCAGAAAGGGCGCATTACTCCTATTGACAAAATGTGCTCACATTGTGGCTATCAGCTCATGAAAATAGTTTCAGGAAGAAGGACATGGGAGACTTGCGTAAATTGGACTAAGTGCCCTGGGCGTCAAGATGACATAAAGGCTCTCGAAGAAAGACGAACAAAGGGAGGTAAGAAGAGTGAGTGAGTGTCCAATATGCAAGCGAAAGGCTGTCCGTGATGGAAGTTTCTGCGAATATCACGAATTGGCTTCTGACAATGTTCATAGTGCATTTGAAACCTGGAATGTGGCTATCCCTATTAAATGGGAAACCTATCTCTTGCAGCTCGTTGATGAAGAAAATCTTGGAAAATTTGCCAGAGAAATAGTCGAGTATCTTATCCAACAAGATGACTCTTCAAAATCAGCATAATTTCCAGCATTGTTTCCCGAGTGATTTCTCTCACACCGGAAATGATCATGCATGTTTGACCACTGATTGCTGCAACTCGTTCAGCAAGGGTTCGAACCATAGCAGAGTCAAGTCCCCCAGTAAAGACACCTGCAGATGTTGGTTCTGTCCTACCATGGCCAGGTGGTATAGCCATAGCAGACTGACCAAGACGGTATTTTTGCGAATCCGAAAGCAATAGCAGTAAGCCATTCTCGAACTCAGTTACTCTGACTCTCAGCGTGCCTTTCGAGAACTGAGTTTCAAATTCTGTAGTATCGTCAGATGTCATCGACTGCACCAATTTCTTTCAGTAGGAAGAGTGTATTAAACACACCTCAATACGCGGGAACTTGGTTCAAAAACAACATGGTTATCTAGACCACCATTAACAAGAAAATGAGTACTCTATGGGCGACCACTTCACCTTCAAAGATTTCTTCCCCTATGCCTCCATGCGTGAAGGACAAGCTGATATGATGGCGGCTATTGAGAAAGCGGTTCGTGAAAAACAGCAGTTCCTCGGAGAGGGCCCCAATGGAATGGGCAAAACAAGTGTAACACTCTCAGGTGTTCTGCCTTGGGTGAAAGAAAATGATGGGAAGGTGCTGTATTGTGCACGAACGCATAAGCAGCTCGATCGGGTCATAGAAGAACTAACAGCAATGAACAAAGGAGATGCTGTCAGTGGCGTGTCATTTCGTGGCCGAAGTCACATGTGTCTCAATCCATTTGTTATGGAAAATGCCGATGTTGCAGCTCCAATCAGTGAAGTCTGTGGTCAGCTCAAAGCAACTCGCAGTTGTGCGTACTACGAAAGACTCCGAAAATATGCACCTGAAGATATTCTAGCAGACCTACCTCGGAAGACAATGAGTGCCCCTGACATAGCCAAGTATGCTAAGAAGAAGGGGATGTGTCCCTATGAGATGGCAAAGAAGCTTGCTAAAGTTGTAGATATTGTGGCGTTATCATATCTCTATGTCTTCGATCCATTCATTCTCTCTACGTTCATACCAGAACTTGAAACCCCTTTTTCGAAAATTATACTTGTACAGGACGAGGCTCACAATGTCCCAGGTACTGCTCTTGACTCTGCAAGTGATTCCCTTACTTTGGGAACCGTTAGAGCAGCTATGAGAGAAGGTACCAGTTTCAATGATGAAAGAGTACAGACATTCTGTCGAAGCTTTGCCAAGTGTCTCCTGGATCTTTCTACAAACATGAAAGAGGGTGACGAAGTAATTCTGAAGCCCACTGATATCATGGATTCAATATTCGAAGAAGCAAAACTGGAAAGTGATGATGATATTCTGTCACATATGAAGAACTTGGGAGCTCAGATTAGGATGGGTCTCTTGAAGGCAGGCAAGTTCCCCAGGTCGTCAATATATCGTGTTGCAGAGTTTATGTTGATATGGGTCGATTATAGCCAGAAAACAGATTTCGCGTTTATACTTAGTGTAGAAAAGGCCTATACTGGTAGCCGAAAGGTTTCATTGGAGCTAGTGGCTCTTGATCCTACATCGGTCACACGCAAAATACTTGGTTCTGTTCGAACTTCGATCGCGGTATCAGGTACAATCTCCCCTCTCTCTGCGTATTCAGAAATGATTGGTTTTGATGACCAAGCAGTGAAGATGTCATTTCGAAGTCCTTTTGCAGTAAAAAACAGAATTGCAATAGTGGTTGAGGGGTTAGATACATCCTACAAATCACGTGGTGCGGATGTCTATGATAGAATGGTAGACCATTGTGTTGCAGTAGCGGAAGCAACCCCTGGGAACACTGGCATCTTCACTACGAGCTACTTCATTGCAAAGAATCTGATAAAGTCAGGACTTGAGAAGAAACTTGAAAGAAAATTGTTCATGGAAAAGCAGAGGGCAAGAGGTACAGATAACGACAAGATGATTGAGGAATTCAAGAGTATGGGTAGCAACCAGGGGGCGGTATTACTTGGAGTACAAGGTGGAAGGAATTCCGAAGGCGGCGATTTTCCTGGTTCTAGTATGGAAAGTGTTATTGTTGTAGGGGTACCTTATGCAAGGCCAACTCCAAGGATAGAGGCATTGATAGACTACTTCGATAAACGATTTGACGGAAAAGGAAGAGATTATGCATACGTATTGCCTTCGATGACACGTGCAATACAGGCAGCAGGGAGACCTGTACGGCGACTTACCGATAAAGGTGCAATAGTCCTTCTAGATCAACGCTTTGGAACCCCCTATCTCAGACGCTTCATGCCCTCTTGGCTTGATGAAATCACCGAAACACTTCCAGATAGTCCCGAACTTGTGGGTCAAACGTTAGAGCGATTTTTCTCCAAATGAAAGAATTCGGACAATGCCTCAGCAACAGTGATTTCGTCTGCCAAAATTCTACGGGCGGTTTCAATGGAAAGCTCGCCCCTGTTATTTGTAAGCCATGAGAAAAGATGCTGTAGAGCTCGGATAAATCCGATTTTTGGTTCTAATAGGAAGTCTTCTTTCTCCGGTTTTCGACCGATCCGGCCGGCGATGAGAAGAGCAGATGTTTGATCGGTCATGTATCCTCCAGGCGAGGTTGTATATCGCTCATCTACTAATTCAATGGAGCAATCAGGGGAATCTTGGACAAGCGTCCTCAACATCAGAGTAGAATAGAGTTTTGATCCCAATCCGACTCGAACAATCGTGCTGGCATGAGGATATCTTATTCTTGACAACTGGGCCAATTCAATTGCTTCATAGCATGCATCAACAGTTGAAGCCATCACTCTGGAGTAGATGGTTATGCCATCTGCGAGGACAACTACACCGATATGAAGTCCGGGATCGATTCCAACAATAACTTCTCTAGGAGTACCTACTGAAAGATAACGTGTCATGATATCGAAGATAGCTGTTGTTTCGTCTGGAACGTCGTCAACTATGACAAGTCTCTGAGGGTCTATTTTTGTCGCCTCATCTCGAGTCGTGATAACAACCTTTGCGACATCACAAAATGGTTCGCCTGGTGCACAAGTTCGAAATTTCAAATCAAGCTGTTCCAGTATCTTAACCACGATATAGAATGTCTTTGGTTTCTCTGTTGCAATAGCAATATTGTACCCAGACATCCCTTAGTTCCTTCTAAGCTATCCTTATCACTCGGGGAGTGTAGGCCTGTTCGAGGTTGGTTCCAATTTGATTCTTCCGTCAGGGATTTCTTCCTTGGATAGGTTACTTGGCCGAGGCGTTTCCACCGGTGTATTTACACATGTCTTTGGAAAAGCAGCTTCTGGAAAGACAACTTTTGCTCTTGGATTTGTTAGAAGCGCTCTCAATCTTGGCATTCGAACATTGTACATCAATTCCGAAGCCTCATCGCCAGTTGAACGGCTTGAGCAAATAATCGGAAAGAACTACAAGGAAATCGAACACCAACTCACTCTATTGATGCCTAAGAGCTTTGATGAACAAGGAACCATTGTGGAAGATTTGGAGTTATACATTAAAGATGATACAAGTCTTGTCGTGGTTGATACTCTAACCCGATTATACAGAATAGTATTGGATGATAAACAAGCAAGTTACGTGGCTCACCGTGAGTTGAATCGACAAGCAGGTCTGCTTAAGGGATTGGCCAGGAAACACGATATAGCAGTGGTAGTTCTCAACCAAGTTCGTGCCAAAATGGACGAACCGGGAGCCATTGAGCCTGTTGCAACTAGCATTATGGATTATTGGTCAGATTATGTGATCAGAATGACTGCAAGGAGAGAAACAGGAACGAGGCTTGTGGAACGACTATCGCCAGAAGGGGATCCTTCTAGTACTGTACTCTATCTCACAGACGATGGACTTTCAGGCAATCAGACTCAAGAGAAATGAAATTCTTACATAATCCTAAATAAATGGATACAAAAAATGTAATATAATTGCAGGATTTTCCCGAAGTGGAGAAAAATCTAAAGAACCATGTGGATGATCTCTTCAATTATCTCTTGATTAGTCCTTCCTTTCTCATCAACCACACACACTCTCTAACTGCTTCCTCTATATCCTTTTCACCAAGGTTATAATCTTCTAATACTGATTTGACCTCTTCAACAAACTTGTCCTTTCGTACAAATCCAGTTCTCCCATAATCATGGAGATGTCCTGTCACTGGGACCTTGTGGGTTTTGTTCTCCGAAACCAAAGTCACTACACTCTGTGAGAGGACTAGGCAAGTGGGCTAATGCAATTGCACGAAGCTCGCAGCTGAAAGCCCAAAGGAAGAAGCCTTCACGAGGGAAGTCCTTACTCTCTGAACAAGAACCAACATCAGGTTCTGGAGAGTCCGCGGCCGTTCACCATACTCAATCGAGTCTTCTCAGCTTCAGTGATGGAGCTGGGAAGGGTGATGATGACCCTACCGTGGAAAGAACTGTGGAAACGCTCTCTGTCGCTGGACGTGATGAACCGGCATCAGTACAGGAGAAAGAAGCCAGGTCTGTAGGAGGGATCCCATCTCAATGATGACAGACAATGCTCTTGCTAATTTTTGTAAATTCTCATGGAATTTGCGAAGAGGTGGCGACACTGGCAGGAGAGGGGCGGAAC